>NZ_JBFUGT010000375.1:0-5583 GCF_056402775.1 Rhodococcus sp. P3_B8 | reverse complement strand
GTCCGGCGCTGGCGCGGGGGTATCGGAACCGGTCGGGGTTGACGGCGGGGCGGTTCGTTGCGGATCCGTTCGGTGGGCCGGGGGATCGGATGTATCGGACGGGGGATGTGGTGCGGTGGCGGCGTTCGGAGGGTGGGCCGGTGCTCGAGTATGTGGGTCGCTCGGATTTTCAGGTGAAGATTCGTGGTTTCCGCATCGAACTCGGCGAAATCGAATCGGCCCTCCTCGGATACCCCGGTATCGATCGCGCCGTCGTGAACACCAGCGGCGACCGGTTGGCCGGCTACGTGGTCCCCGCTGCGGGTTCGCTGCTGGACACGTCCGCGGTCCTGGCGCACGCCCGTGCGCGGTTGGCCCCGCACATGGTCCCCGCGACCGTGACGGTCCTCGACGCCGTGCCGGTCACCGCGAACGGGAAACTCGACCGCGCCGCCCTGCCGGAGCCGGACTTCACCGCGGCGCGCGCCGCGTACCGGGCACCGCGCAACGCGACCGAGGAGGTGGTGGCCGCCGCGTTCGCCGAGGGGCTCGGGCTGGACCGGGCCGGGCTCGACGACAACTACTTCACCCTCGGCGGTACGTCGCTCACCGCGACGAGCGTGATCGCCCGGATTGCCGAATCGTCTCCGCGCGCCGTGCCGGTGCAGTGGATCTTCACCCATCCGACGCCGGAAGCCCTGGCGCACATGATCGCCACGGCGCCGGAGGACTCCCGGGCGGAGGATGCCGCCGACCCGTCGCTCGACGTGCTGCTGCCGCTGCGAACCACCGGAACCGGCAACCCGGTGTTCTGCATCCATCCCGCGATCGGGTTGGCCTGGTGCTTCACCGGGCTGGTGCAGTACCTCGGTGACCGCCCGGTGTACGGGCTGCAATCCCCTGCGCTGACCGACCCCGACCTGCAGGTCGACTCCTTGGAGGATCTCGCCGCCCGATACGTCCAGCGGATCCGCTCGGTGCAGCCGCACGGCCCGTATCACCTGGTCGGCTACTCGGTCGGTGGTCAGATCGCCCATGAGATGGCGGTGCAGCTCACGGAGGGCGGCGACGAGGTGGCCACCCTCGCGATGCTCGACACACACCTGACAGGAGGATACGGTCTCACAACGGAAAAGCCCACCGTGGCTGCACTTCTGGCGGAGTTCGGCGCGGTGGTCCCGGGTGACGCGGATGCGGCGGCGACCACGGATCGCGCGGTGGAGGTGCTGCGCCGCACCGGCGGACTGTTCGCCGCCGTGACCGCGGACGACCTCGACGCCGTCCACCGGGTATTCACCCAGACGGTCGACCTCGCCCTCGCGCACCGCCCGTCGACACCGATCGGCCTCGATCTGCTGTTCTTCGGTGCGGCGGACTCTGTGGATGCCCCCACCGGCGTCTCCGCGTGGAGGCCCCACATCAGCGGTGAGATTATCGAACACGCCGTTCCCGTATCGCACCAGCAGATGACGAGTCCGGAAGCGCTCGCCGGCATCGGCCCCGTCCTCGCACAGCACGTGACGCTCGCCGAGCGCCGGCTCGCCTTGTCCTAGGCGATCACGCCCAGGAGGCGCGCCGGGTGAACCCCTCCGGCCGTTCCGCCTGCAGACGCAGCAACTCCCCGCGGACCTCGGTGTCCAGTGCGATGTCGAGGACCGTCCACGCCAGCGCTGTCGCACCGTCGAGGATCGCGGCATCGGCGGCGGGACTGGCTGCGGCGTCGGCGAAGTCGGCGTTGTGCGGGATCGCGGTGCTGCCGAGCACCGCGATCGCGGGATGGATGGACGGCACGACCTGCGACACGTTGCCCATGTCGCTGGAGCCTCCGCCGAGTGAGGCGGACGTGAGTTCGCGACCGGTGGCCTGCAGGTTCTCGTCCCAGATCGCCGCGAGCACCGGGTTCTGGACCATCGGCGCGTAGGGCGGCTCCGTGGCCGCGTACGTCCACTCGCATCCGGTGGCGAGTGCGCCCGCTTCGAAGCAGGCGAGCACACGCTCTTTCACCTCGCGCCACTCACCGATCTCCGGTGCCCGCACCTCGACCTGCACCACCGTCCTGGCCGGAATGATGTTGGTGACGTCTCCTCCGTGCGATACGAACGCGTTGACGCGTGTCTTCGCCCGGAACTGCTGGCGGACCAGCCCGATGGCGTTCAGGGCGATCGTCGCCGCGGCACCGGCATTGATCCCGTGCTCGGGTGCGCCGGCGGCATGTGCGGCGCGGCCAGTGAACGTTACCTCGAATCGATCGACCGCCTGCATCCACAGCGAGGAGCAGGGCATGTCCGTCCCCGATGCACCGTGAACCATCAGCGACAGCGCCGCGTCCTCCCACGCACCGGCTTCGAGCATCGGGATCTTGCCGCCGCCGTGCTCCTCGGCGGGTGTGCCCAGCAGTTTGATCCGGAGACCGGCGTCGTCGGCGACCGCCGCGAGCGCGAGGGCCGCACCCACTCCGGCGGCCGCGATCATGTTGTGGCCGCAGGCGTGCCCGACTTCGGGCAGTGCGTCGTATTCGGCGCAGATCGCGACGRTGAGGTCGCCGGTCCCGTAGACCGCTTCGACGGCCGTGTCGAGCCCGTAGACGCCGACGGTGGTGTCGAAGCCCGCTTTCCGGAGTGCGTCCCCGACGAGGCCGGCGGCGCGGTGCTCCTCGAACGCGATCTCGGGGGTGTCGTGAATGCGGTGGCTGAGTTCGAGCAGCTCCTTCTCGCGATTCCGGACTACCTGCGCCGCAACATCCTTCAATGCTGCTGTGCGCGGCTCGGTGGTGTCGCCGACGGGGGTGGCGAGCGTCATGTGGGTGGTCCTTCCTGGTGGTTGCGAATGGGTGGTCAGACGGCGACGGCGGCGCCGCGCAGGGGCGGGGCGATGACCCCGTCGGGAAGCGGGGAGTCGTAGGGGGTCTCGGAGGTGCGGGAGGTGAACTCCTTGCGCGCCGAGGCCAGCAGTTCGGCGTCCGTCAGCAGGTCCGCCGCGGTCGCGGCCATGATCTTGGCGGCGTGGATCATCCCCTTGTGTGCGGCGGGAAGCTTGCCCTGGGCGACCATCTGCCACGAGTGGGCGGCAGTGCCGACGGCGACGCACGCCGTGGCGCACTGTACGAGGGGTGTCACCCGGCTGACGTCACCGAGGTCGCTGGACCCGGTCAGCGTCGGACGTGGCGTCCGCGCGTCGAACGTGATGATGTCGGTGTGCAGAGGGCTTCCGTCGCCCTCGAACTCACCGCCGAGGGTGCTCGCCGTGCGTCCCGACGTAGTCTCGGTGATGAACGCCGATGCGGACTCGAGGTCGCCGGCGTCGAAGGGAACCGGTCCGAGCTCGCGGAGCCGCTCCTGCATCGAATCCTCGAGGACGACATTCGGCAGGATGTCCGAGCATCCGCCGTCGATCTCGATCTCGACCGTGGTCTCGGTCATCAGCGCGGCGCCTTCGGCGATCTTCGTCACACGGGCGAACAGCTCGCGCATGCCGGCCACATCCGGCGACCGCACAAGGTAGTACGCCTCGGCGCTCGCCTGGACCACGTTGGGTGAGCGACCACCGGTGTCCAGGATCGCGTAATGGATCCGGCAGTCCGAGGGCATGTGCTCACGCAGGAAGTTCGTGCCGACGTTCATCAGCTCGAGCGCGTCGAGAGCGCTGCGGCCGCGCTCGGGGGACACGCCTGCGTGGGAGGCGATGCCGGTGAAGCGGACGTAGGCCTGGATGTAGGCGAGTGTGCGGATTCGTTGCACGGTGGTGGTGTCGCCGGGGTGCCACGACACGGCGGCGTCGACGTCGGCGAACGCACCCTCCTTCACCATGAACGTCTTTCCGGCGGCGGCCTCTTCGGCGGGGCATCCGTAGTAGCGGACGGTTCCCGGGAGGCCGTTCGCGTCGAGGTAGCGCTTGACGGCGGTCGCGGCCAGGAGCGAACCACCACCGAGAAGGTGATGTCCGCAGCCCTGCCCGTTGCCGGTTTCGTTGCCGGGCTCCGGTTCCGGCACGGCACTTCCCGACTTCTGACTGAGCCCGGCGAGGGCGTCGTATTCGCCGACGATCGCGATCACCGGCGTACCACTTCCGGCTTCGGCGCTGAACGCGGTCGGGATACCGGCCACCGCCCGGCTGACAATGAATCCCTCGGCCTCCGCGACGGCGATCTGCGCATCGACGGAAGCGTGTTCTTCCCATCGCAATTCGGGGTTGTTCCAGATGGCGTCGCTCAATGCGGTGTACTGCGGGCCGAGTTCGTCGATGGTGCCGAGGAGGTATGGATCGACAGACACTTCGATATCCTTTCGTTCGGTGTTCAGGAGAGATGTCAGGCGTGCACTTGCTGGTCGTCGGCAAGTGGGGCTGTGTCGTTCTCGGTGACGTCCGCCGGCGAGTGGAGTTTCAGTGCCAGGACAGCGGTGAGGGCGCACAGTGCCGCACACACTGCCCACACCACGTGATAGGCGCCCACCGAGGGGATCTGCTTGGCACCGGCGGTGAGTGCCGGGGTGATCATCGATGACATCACGAGGGCGAACACGGCCCCGGCTACGGCTCCCGCCGCGGTGCGGGATGTGTTGTAGAGGCCGGATGCGATACCGACCGAATCCGGTGGGGCCTGCTGCACGATGACGGTGGGCAGCACCCCGACCACGACGCCGCCGCCCATTCCCGCGACGACGAGCCACAGAGTGAACAGGGCGACGTTCCCCGGGACGACGATCATCAGGATGTAGGAGGCCGCCGCGAGGACCGCACCCAGTGCGAGCGATCCGGGCACGGTGGCGGAACGGGCGAGCCGGTCGCTCGTGGCCGCACCGACGAACATCGCGAGAGCGAACAGCGCCAGGATCAGGCCGGTCATCGACGCGGTGACGCCGAGCCCGTAACCGTTGGTCTCCGGCGTGGCGCGGAGGAAGAGGGCGCTGGGGGTCTGGACACCGAACAGTTGGGCGCCGAACAGCATTGCCATCAACATGGGCACCCGCATGCCTCGTCCGACCACGTCGAGGTCCACGAGCGGATGCCGGACCTGTCGTTCCACGAACACCCACACGACGAGAACCGCAGCCCCGACCCCGATGGCCGCCCACGTCAGGGTGCTCGTCCAGCCCCAGGTGTTGGCGTTGGAGACACCACCGAGCACCCCGAGCAGACCGACCGTCAGCAGGACCGCGCCGGTCCAGTCGACGGTGCCCGACTTGCGCACCGTCGTCTCCGGGACGAGGAAGTAGACCACCGCAAGGCAGATCGTCATGAGGATGGCGGGCACGAGCAACACAACACTCACGTCGCCGATCACCGAGTCGAGCAGGAAACCCGAGAGCAGGCCGCCGACGGCGGCACCCAGTGTCAGCGACCCCACCAGTCTGCCGATGCTCCGGCCCGCCGTGGCCGGGTTGCGGTCCCGCACGATCGCGAACTCGAGTGGCAGGAACGCCGCGAGCGGTGCCTGCAACGCCCGGCCGACGAGCAGCAGTTCGAACGACGGCGCGAACGCGACGAGGAACGAACCGAGCGCGACGGACGCGGTCGCGACGACGAGAAGCCGTTTGTGCCCGAAGAGGTCACCGAGTTTGGCGATCAGTGGGACGCAGGCGGCCGTCCCCAGCAGATACATTGCGC
>NZ_JBFUGT010000374.1:0-5694 GCF_056402775.1 Rhodococcus sp. P3_B8 | reverse complement strand
GGATGCCGGCGCCGCCGACATCTCGGACACGGTGAACGCCGTCGAGACCGGGCATGCGGTTCTCGTCGATCAGGCCGTCGTCCACACCGATGTCGCGGAGCCGGCGCCGTTCCTCAACACCGCCAGTCTCGGCGGCTATCCCGACGCGGTGCGTCTGCGGGAGAAGTGGCAACCGCGGTACGGGAAGTGGCCCGCGGCATGTGTGGCGATGATCCGGATTCTCTCCGCGGCAACACCGCTCGCCGTCACCATCGACGGCAGGCCCGTGAAGGTGTGGATGTTGTTCGTGGGGAACGGTCGGTATTCCCCCGGCGATCAGGTTCCGATGTCGCGTCCCGCCATCACCGGCGGACTGCTCGACGTCCGGTACGTGCGGGCCGACCGGAAAGCGTCCCGGCCGCGGCTGCTGTTCGCCGCCGCCACCGGGACACTCGGAAGCAGCCGGGTGTACGTGCGATCCCTCGTGCCCCGGCTCACCGTCCGCGTGGACGGCTCGCCGGTCGCACTGGCCACCGACGGTGAAGTGGTCGCCGACGCCCTGCGGTTCGACTTCCGGACGGTGCCCGAAGCGATCGCGGTATACCGGCCTCAGACCTGAGGGTCGGCCGGCTTCGTCTCGGGGTCCGGCTTCGACTCCGAAGCCGGCTCCGGGGCGGCCGCGGGCGCTGCGGGGATCAGCTGTTCGAGCGCGGGTCCGGTGATCCGCCGGAACGCGCGGCGAGGACGGGACTGGTCGAGCACGGCCACCTCGAGGCTGGCCACGTCGACGTTGCGCTTCTCGCCTTCTCCGGCACCACCCCGACGCAGGGCGTTGACCGCGATACCGACCGCCGCCTCGAGATCGAGGTCGGCACGGTACGACTCGCGCATGGCGGTCGCGATCGGCTCGGTCGTGCCACCCATCACGACGAAATGCTGTTCGTCGACGATGGATCCGTCGTAGGTGATGCGGTACAGCTGGGGAGCCTTCGGGCTGCCCACGCGCCCGACCTCCGCGACGCAGATCTCCACCTCGTACGGCTTGGGCTGTTCGGTGAAGATCGTGCCCAGGGTCTGCGCGTACGCGTTGGCCAGCGATCGGCCCGTCACGTCACGGCGGTCGTAGGAGTAGCCCCGCATGTCGGCGTGGACGATCCCGGCGCGCCGCAGGTTCTCGAACTCGTTGTACTTGCCGACGGCCGCGAAACCGAGCCGGTCGTACAGTTCGCTGACCTTGTGCAGCGCGGTGGAGGGATTCTCGGCGACGAACAGCACGCCGTCGCGGAACGTGAGCACCACGACGCTGCGTCCGCGGGCAATTCCCTTGCGCGCCAGTTCCGAGCGGTCCCGCATGATCTGCTCGGCGGACGCGTAATACGGCATGGTCATCGCGCAGACCCCCCTTCTTCGGTGCGCTCGGCGACGATGCGCCGAGCCAACTCGGACGTCGTCTCCTCGGACACGTGCACGGCACCGGCCTGGGTGATCGTGACCGCGGTCGGGTAGATGCCGCGGGTCAGGTCGGGCCCACCGGTGGCCGAATCGTCGTCGGCCGCGTCGTACAACGATTCGATGGCCGCCCGCAGGGCGGTCTCCTCGTCGCTGTCCGGCGAGTAGATCTTCTTCAGTGCCGACTTCGCGAACAACGACCCGGAACCGACCGCGTGGTATCCGGCGCGTTCCTCGTACCGGCCGCCGACGACGTCGTACGAGACGATCCGGCCCGCGTGGGCCTCGTCGTCCGCGTCGAGGTCGTACCCGACGAGCAGCGGAACGACCGCGAGACCCTGCATCGCCGCCCCGAGGTTGCCCCGCACCATCGACGCCAGGCGGTTGGCCTTGCCGTCGAAGGTCAGCTGAACGCCCTCGATCTTCTCGTAGTGCTCGAGTTCGACGGCGAACAGGCGAACCAGCTCGATAGCGATCCCCGCGGTGCCGGCGATACCGGCCGCCGAGTATTCGTCGGTGACGTACACCTTCTCGACGTCCCGGCTGGCGATCAGGTTGCCCTGGGTCGCGCGCCGGTCGCCTGCGAGCAGGACGCCACCCTTGTAGGTGAGCGCCACGATCGTCGTTCCGTGCGGTGCGAGATCACCGCTCTCCATCCCGTCACCACCCCGTGTCGAGTGCGAACGATGGCCGATCCGATTCTCCGGCAGCAATTCTGGTGCGTGACCACGCAGATACTCGGTGAACGAGCTCAGATTCGAACCGAAACTGAGCCTCGTCTCACCGTCGCCTGTCCGCAATGCCGGTCGATCCGCCGTCACTGGCCGCCCTTCTGGACATAGGCCCGGACGAAGTCCTCGGCGTTCTCCTCGAGCACGTCGTCGATCTCGTCGAGCAGGTCGTCGGTGTCCTCGGCCAGCTTTTCGCGACGTTCCTGACCCGCGGCACCGTCAGCGCCCGGGGTGTCGTCCTCGTCGCCGCCACCAGTTCGTTTGGTCTGCTCTTGTGCCATCGCAGCCGACCTCCTTGTGTGAAGGGAGCTCTTCTTCCGAGCGTCCTGTCCTGCCAAGCAGTCTGACTACATCATCCGCTCGGACCTTCACCCTACCGAGCGCCGCCGCCGCACGTGTGCCGACGCGACGGCGAGTTCCGGCGCAGATCCGTCCGCGACCGCTCGACGGGTCAGTTCGTGAGCTCGTCGACGAGTTCTTTCGCGGTCTCCACCGACTCCAGCAACTCCCCCACGTGCGCCTTGCTGCCCCGCAACGGCTCGAGGGTGGGGATACGGACCAGGGAGTCGCCACCGAGATCGAAGATCACCGAATCCCAGCTCGCGGCCGCGATGTCGGCGCCGAACTTGCGCAGGCACTCACCTCGGAAGTAGGCGCGGGTGTCGGTGGGCGGGGTGTCGACGGCGTCGAGCACCGCCTGCTCCGAGACCAGCCGTTCCATCGACCCGCGGGCGACCAGCCGGTTGTACAGACCCTTGTCCAGGCGGACGTCCGAGTACTGCAGGTCGACCAGATGTAGCCGCGGCGCGGACCAGTTGAGGCCCTCGCGGTTCCGGAAACCCTCGAGCAGCCGCAGCTTGGCCGGCCAGTCCAGCAGGTGAGCGCACTCCATCGGGTCCCGCTCGAGAAGGTCGAGCACCATCGCCCACTTCTCCAGCAGATCGGCCACCCGGGGGTCGTCGTTGCCCTCGGCGGACATGAACTTGTCGACCCGGTCCAGGTAAATTCGCTGCAAGGCAAGCCCGGTCAGTTCCCGGCCGTCGGCCAGCGCGACGGTGGCGCGCAGCGTCGGGTCGTGGCTGATGTGGTGCACGGCGGTCACCGGGCGGGCCAGCTGCAGGTCGGTGAGGTCGACACCGGCCTCGATGAGATCGAGGACCAGGGCCGTCGTCCCGACCTTCAGGTACGTGGACATCTCGGCGAGGTTCGCGTCGCCGATGATGACGTGCAATCGCCGGTACTTGTCCGCGTCCGCGTGGGGTTCGTCGCGGGTGTTGATGATGCCGCGCTTGAGTGTCGTCTCGAGCCCGACCTCCACCTCGATGTAGTCGGCTCGCTGGGACAGCTGGAAACCGGCCTCGTCACCGGACTGGCCGATGCCCACCCGTCCCGACCCGCAGATCACCTGACGGGACGCGAAGAACGGGGTCAACCCGTTGATCACCGCGGAGAACGGCGTGGCCCGGGACATCAGGTAGTTCTCGTGGGTGCCGTACGACGCGCCCTTGCCGTCCACGTTGTTCTTGTACAGCTGCAGTCGCGGGGCGCCGGGAACGCTCGACGCGTGCCGGGCGGCCGCCTCCATCACCCGTTCGCCCGCCTTGTCCCAGATCACGGCGTCCAGGGGGTCGGTGACCTCCGGGGCCGAGTACTCGGGGTGCGCGTGATCGACATAGAGGCGGGCGCCGTTGGTGAGGATCATGTTGGCTGCGCCGACCTCGTCGGCATCGATCACCGGCGCCGGGCCGCTCAACCGGCCCAGGTCGAATCCGCGGGCATCGCGCAGCGGGGATTCCACCTCGTAATCCCATCGGGTGCGCTTCGCGCGCGGCACTCCCGCTGCCGCCGCGTAGGCCAGCACCGCCTGGGTGGACGTCAAGATCGGATTGGCCGAAGGCTCGCTGGGTGAGGAGATTCCGTACTCGACTTCGACACCGATGATCCGCTGCATGCTGCCGAGCCTATGCGATCACCCACATCACCCGGCGGCACACTCCTGCCGCGCGAGCCGTCCGCGCCCGGCGACTAGTCCGGCGAGCACTCCAGGTACTGGTCCGCCGAGATCGCCCGGAGCACCGTGCGGACCCCGGCGGGAGCCCAGGAGTGGGTGCTGTCGGTGACGACGCTCGGGTCGGACAGGTGCACCGTCCGGCGGCGCGTCACGATGGTGCATCCGCCCGCCGCCACCACGTTTCGCACCCAATCGCTCTGCGCACCGTACGTCAGGGCGAACCGGTAGCGGCCGTCTACGACGAACACGTTGACGGGTGTGCGATACGCCTTGCCCGACCTGCGGCCCCGGTGCTCGACCATGGCGAACCCGGGCAGGATCGTCGCGACGTGACGGCTCACCTGATTGGTGACGACCCGGTTGAATCGGGCGACCGAACGCGGCAACGCCATGACCTCTCACCCCTTCGGCACCGGAACGAGCAACCGACCTCGACAGTACCGACGTCCGCCGGGGTGCTGGCAGGATCGACACATGGATTCCGCACCGAACCCCCCACCCGGCACGGACGAAGTGGTGGCGGTGTTCGACAGTGCTGGACGACCGGTGGGGTCCGCGGAGCGTTCCCGGGTCTACGCCGAGGGGCTGTGGCACGCGAGTGCCGGCGTCCTCGTCCGGTCCGGCGACGGAAAGCGCCTCTACGTGCACCGACGCTCGGACACGAAGACGGTGTTCGCCGGACATCACGACTGCCTGGCGGGCGGGGTGGTCGATCCCGGGGAGACCCCGGAGGAGGCCGCGAGCCGGGAGCTGGCGGAGGAACTGGGCATCACCGGAGTGGTGGGCCTCACCCCCATCGCGAAAGTGGCGTGGGACGGGCACTGGCAGGGTTTGCGGCTGCGGTGCCACCTGTACGCCTACGAGACGCACTGGGACGGGCCGATCGTCCACCAGGCCAGCGAGATCGCGTCGGGCTGGTGGTGGACGCCCCACGAACTGGTGACGCATCTGCACGACCCGCAGTGGCCGTTCGTGCCGGACACCCGGGYGCTCCTGGAGGACTACCTCGTGACACGGGACCGCTGACACACAGCCGCCTGCGCGGCGGGAACCGTGTTCGAGTTCCCGCCGCGCAGGTGGTGCCGCACGGCTTACAGGTACTGGCCCGTGTTGGATTCGGTGTCGATGGCGCGGCTCGCGCTCGCGTTCTTACCGGTGACCAGCGTGCGGATGTAGACGATCCGCTCACCCTTCTTGCCCGAGATCCGGGCCCAGTCGTCGGGGTTGGTGGTGTTCGGCAGGTCCTCGTTCTCCGAGAACTCGTCGACGATGGAGTCGAACAGGTGCTGGACCCGCAGACCCGGGGCACCGGTGTCGAGCACCGACTTGATCGCGTACTTCTTGGCGCGGTCGACGATGTTCTGGATCATCGCACCCGAGTTGAAGTCCTTGAAGTACAGGACCTCCTTGTCGCCGTTGGCGTACGTGACCTCGAGGAAGCGGTTCTCCTCGCTCTCGGCGTACATGCGGTCGACGACCCGTTCGATCATCACCCGGATGCAGGCCGTGCGGTCGCCGCCGAAC
>NZ_JBFUGT010000373.1:0-5708 GCF_056402775.1 Rhodococcus sp. P3_B8 | reverse complement strand
CGGCACGAGACACCCGCACCCGGACCGCCCTCACTCAATTCCGCAACAGCCCCCCGGCGGTTAACAAGTACTCACGGGCGCGTCAGCGCACAGCGGGCTGATGCTGGGTGATGCAGTGGATTCCGCCGCCGCGCGCGAAGAGCGGGCGGGCGTCGACCGTCACGACCGTGCGGCCGGGGTAGGCGGACGACAGGATCGCGACCGCTTCCTCGTCCGCGGGATCGTCGAAGCTGCACGCGATGACGCCGCCGTTGACGACGAAATGGTTGATGTAGCTGTAGTCGACGAAACCCTCCTCGTCGCGCAGGACTGTCGGGGCGGGGACGGTGATGATCTCCCACGACTCACCGCGCGCGTCGGTGGTCTGCTTCAGCACGTCGATGACGGCCTTGCTGACCTCGAAGTCGGGGTGTTCGGGGTTGCGCTGGTCGTGCACCAGGACGACGCCCGGTGACGGGATGGCGGCGACGATGTCGACGTGCCCGCGTGTGCCGTACGTGTCCTGGTCCCGGGTCAGTCCGCGCGGCAGCCAGATGACCTTCGTGGCACCGATCGTCCGGGCGAGCTCGGCCTCGATGTCGGCTTTCGACAGTTCGGGGTTGCGGCCGGGGTCGAGTTGCACGGTCTCGGTCACCAGCACGGTGCCGAGGCCGTCGACTTGGATGCCGCCGCCCTCGTTGACGATGGGCGAGTCGACGAGTTCCGCCCCGGACCGCTCGACGACCAGTGCGCCGATCTTCGAGTCCTTGTCCCACTGGGCCCAGTCCTGGCCGCCCCAGCCGTTGAAGATCCAGTCGACGCCGCCGAGGCGTCCGTCCTCGGACAGCACGAACGTGGGTCCGATGTCGCGCATCCAGGCGTCGTTCAGCGGCGCCTCGACGATGTCGATGTCGGCGGACAGGTATTCCTCGGCTGCGGACACCTGTCCGGGGTCGACGACGACGGTGACGGGCTCGAACCGGGCCACGGCGTGCGCCACCTCGGCCCACGTGGTGCGGGCCTCGTGGTGTTCCTCGGCGGTGTCGCCCAGGGAGTAGCCCTCACTGGGGTAGGCCATCCAGGTGCGTTCGTGCAGTTCGCCTTCCGCGGGCATGCGCCAGGTCATCAGGCCCTCCCGAACGGGGAGGCGTGATCGACCGGCTCGGTGAGGACGCCGTACGTGTCGGGGCGCCGGGTGGCCAGGAACGGGAACAGGGCCAGCCAGTCTTCGCGCTGCTGGAGGTCGAGGTCGGCGACCAGGACCGCGGAATCGTCGCGCGGGGCCTGCGCGAGGATCCGGCCGTAGGGGTCGGAGATGAACGACGAGCCGTAGAACGTGATGAGGCCTTCGCTGCCGTGGCGGTTGGGCACCACCATGAAGGTGCCGTTCGCGATGCCGTTGCCGACGATCACCTGCTGCCACAGCGGCTGGGTGTCGAACTGCGGGTGGTCGGGCTCCGAGCCGATCGCGGTGGGGTACACCAGGATTTCGGCGCCGCCGAGCGAGTACGCGCGGGCGACCTCGGGGAACCACTCGTCCCAGCACGTCGGCAGTCCGAGCTTTGCCCCGCCGAGTGCCTCGGCGGTGTGGACGGGGTACGGATCGGTTGCGGGACCGCCGCGGAAATAGGTGTCCTCGTAGTAGCCGGCGGTGACGGGGATGTGCAGCTTGCGGGTGCGGGCGAGCAGTTCACCGGAGGGGGCGACGAGGATGGCCGTGTTGAACCCGAGCCCGTCCTCGTATTGCACACCGTCCTCGGTGTCGTTCCGCTCGTACAGCGAGGCGTGGACGAGGACGCCGTGTTCGGCGGCGGCCTTGGCGGCGAACGTGAACGTGGGGCCGGTGAGGAGGTCCTCGGCGGTACGTCCCGGGTTGTCGCCACCCGGCGTCGACGCGGGGTAGCGGCTCAGTGTGAGTTCGGGGAGGAACACCACGCGCGCCCCGAGTTTCGCTGCCGCGGCGATGCCCTCGTCGAGTTCGGCCCGCAGATCCTGATCGTTCTCGTGCCAGCGGTGCTGGACGAGACCGACACGGAGCGGGGTGCGTCCCGTCTCGCTCGTCCGCGACAGGGACTCGGGAGGGGTGAGGGCGGTAATCGTCAACATTGTGTTTCCTCGAATGTTCGGTTCAGCGAGCGCCTAAAACGAATTGGATTCGTTAAGTATGGTGGGTGAATGCTCGGCGATCAAGGGGTGGGGCGTGACGAATTCGATTCCTTCGGTATCCACCCTGGTCGCCGGTGACACACACCGACCAGGAGGGCACCCATGCCACGGCCATCACAGCGACTGCTGTCGCCGGAGATCATCACCGAAGCTGCCATGCGCATGGTGGACCTCACCGGTGACTTCACGATGCCGGGTCTCGCCGAACGGCTGAAGGTGCGGCCCTCCTCGCTGTACAACCACGTGTCCGGGAGGGCGGAGATCATCGAACTGATGCGTGCCCGCATGATGGCGGGCATCGTGGTGGCGGACCCCGACGGCAAGTGGAGCGAGACGGTGGCCGGCCTGGCGCGCGAGTATCGGCGCAATTACGCCGAGCATCCTCGGCTGATTCCTCTGTTCACCGCGCACACAGTGCAGTCCGGTGTGGCGTTCGGGCTGTACAACGCGCTGGCGCAGGCATTCTCGGACGGCGGCTTCACGCCCGAGGAGATTCTGCACGCCATCACGACGGTCGACAGCTTCGTGCTGGGGTCGGCGCTGGACCTCGCCGCACCCGAAGTGGTCTGGGCGACGGCGCCGGAGGCGAACGAGGCCATGCTGGCCGCCCTGGCCACGTCCGGGCCGAACCCCGGACGGGCGGATGCAGCATTCGAGTTCGGGCTGCGGACGCTTATCGCGGGCTTGGTGGCGCAGGCTCCGTTCGAGCCGTGAGATCGCCCTCGTCCCGCAACGCCGACGTGTCGCGGTTGAGGGTCTCGCCGCGGAAGAAGGCGGGATTGCGGAAGCGCATGACCATCATCAGCACGGCGCCGAGCAGGAGGATGCMGAATCCGAGGAAGAAGACGAGCCCGATTCCGCCGATGGACGCACCGCTCGCGTTCTCCGGGTCCATGCTCTCGTCGATCGAGATGACGAACACGGCGAACAGCATCAGCCCGCCGAGCAGCGGGAACGCGAACCGGAAGACGGCGTTGCGCACGCTCGTGAACAACCGGCCCCGGAAGTACCAGACGCAGGCGAACGCGGTGATGCCGTAGTACCAGCAGATCATGATGCCCAGCGCGGCGATCGTGTCGAGCAGCGTGCGCTCGGACAGGAACGTGACGACGGTGTAGAAGACCGCGGTCACGACACCGGCGACGACGGTCGCGTAGGACGGCACCAGGAATCGCGGCGACACCTCGGCGAGCTTCTTCGGGAACGCGCCGTAGGCGCCCATGGCCAGCATCGTGCGCGCGGCGGGCAGGAACGTGGTCTGCAGGCTCGCGACCGAGGAGACGAACACGGCGAGGAACAGCAGCATGCCGCCCCAGTTGCCGAGAACCGGATCGGCGAGACCGCCGAAGATGTTCTCGGAGTTGTCCGGGTTGCCGAGGCCGAGACCGTCCTCGCCGACGCCCGCATACATCATCGCCGCGACCGACACGAGCAGGTAGGTCAGCAGGATCGTCGCGACGCACAGCAGTCCGGCGCGACCGGGGGTCTTCTTCGGGTTCTTCGACTCCTCGCCCAGTGTCAGGCAGGTGTCCCAGCCCCAGAACGCGAAGATCGAACCCGTCAGGCCGATCACGAACGCACCGAGGGCCAGTCCCGTGAACGGGTTGAACCAGCTCAGGTCGAACGAGAGCCCGGCGGGGGCGGACCCGTTGCCGACGTGAACCAGTGCCACCACCGCGAAGGCGATGAGCAGCACCATCTGGAAGCCGACGAGCGCGACCTGCAGGCGCTCGCTGGTGGTGATGCCGCGGCTGGCGATCCAGGTGGCCAGGGCGATGAACACGAGCGTCGTCCCGACGTTCACGAATTTGTTGCCGGGGAGGTCGGCGATGCTCGGGGCGTCGAACAGTTTCGCGATGAACAGATAGAAGAACTGGACCGCGATCGCCGCGAGGTTCGAGAGGACGATGATCGTGGCGATCACCATGCCCCAACCGCACATCCAGCCGACGTACGGACCGAACGCCTTGGTCGACCACGTGAACGACGCACCGCAGTCGGGTGATTCGGAGTTGAGCTCACGGTAGGCGTACGCCGTGAGGAACATGGGAATGAAGCCGGCGATGAAGATGGCGGGCATCTTCAACCCGACCGCCGCGACGATCAGTCCGATGCTGGCCGTCAGCGTGTAACCCGGTGCCACGGAGGAGATCCCGAGGATCGCCCCGGAGAAGGTCCCGACCGCGCCGGTGGCCAGCCCCTTGGCGCTCACGGCGCCGTCGGCCGACGCCGGTGCGCCTTCGCTGTTCGTCATGTCTGAACCTCCGGTCGGGAACGAGCGTGGATCCGGGGCGGGTGTCGCGGACGGTTTACTCACTGTTGGGGAACTCCTGCTTGGGGACGACCACCATGGGCACCGGCAGGACGCGGAGCATCTTGGCCGCGGTGGATCCCAGGAACAGTCGATGAGGTTGGGCGAGCCGGCTGGAGCCGACCATGACGAGGTCGCCGTCCTGCCAGTCGAGTGTGCGGACCGCCGATTCCACGGAGGATCCGTCGGCGATCGTGACGGACACGGGAAAGTCTTCGGGAAGAGCGGATTTCGCCGCTTCGAGGGTGCTGTGCGCGTGGGCGACGGCCCGGTCGCGGATGTCGTCGGGGGTGTCCCGGTGATCGCGGAGGTCGTTCTGCGGGTCGAATGCGACGAGGGAGACGAGGCGGAGCGGGGTCTGCATCCGCTCGCACGTCCGCACCGCCGTCCGCAGCAGCACGTCGGCCCCGGTCCGGGTCCCGAGCGCGCAGGTGACCTCGCGGATCTTCTTCGCGGAGGAGTGCCGCGCCCCGCGGGGCGCGAGGGCCAGCGGAACGTGCGCCGAGTGCAGCAGTTCCGTCGACACGGAGCCGACGGAGTGCCGCCCCAGCAGGCCGTCCCCGGCGGCGCCGACGACGATCGCCTGCGCCCCCAGCCGGGACACCTCGTCGATGAGACCCTGCGCGAACGATTCGTGGAAGCTCAGGTGGACGTCCACGTCGATGTCGCTCGGCACCGACGACTTCGCCTCGTCCAGCCAGCGCTGGGCACGGGAGGCGAGGATGTCGTCGTAGCCGGTTTCTGCCGGAACTCTCGCCGGGACCGTCCGGTCCGGCGGGAGCACCATGCAGATGTCGAGCTGTGCGCCGAGACTGCGGGCGAGCTGCGCCCCGAGGGCAAGACCGTCCTCCCCGCTGGGGGTGGCGAGATATCCAACGACCAAACGCATGGTGACGGTTCCGATCTGTCTCGGGGCGGGTGGTTTACGCGAAGCCGACGTACTTGGTCTCGAGGTACTCCTCGATGCCTTCGGTGCCGCCTTCGCTGCCGAGTCCGGACTGCTTGACTCCACCGAACGGTGCGGCGACGTCGGAGATGACTCCGCGGTTGACGCCGACCATGCCGCTCTCGAGCTTGTCGGCGACGCGGAACGCGCGGTCGACGTTCTGGGTGTAGATGTACGCGGCGAGACCGTATTCGGTGTCGTTGGCGGCGGCGACGCCCTCGGCCTCGGTGTCGAAACCGGTGATCGCGGCGACGGGTCCGAAGATCTCCTCGCGGACGATGCGCGCGTTCGCGGGCACCTCGTCGA
>NZ_JBFUGT010000372.1:0-5709 GCF_056402775.1 Rhodococcus sp. P3_B8 | reverse complement strand
CATTCGACCACCCCCGAACACCCAGCTCACCGCACCAGGGTGGGGCCACTTCAAGCCGTCACACCCTCACAAGTAAGGGTCGGCTGGGGCCAACTCGAGCCGACAAGGTGGGGCCAGATCGAGTTGACAGAGCCAGTCGCGCCGACCGGGCAGAAAGGTCGGACGCCGGGCTGTGAGAGTGTTCCGAATCCGTCGAGCCGCCGACCTGTCCGACGGTGATCGCGGGCAGCGCCCCCGTCGGCACGGTTGCGCCTCACGCTCGGTCGGTATCGGCAGGGCGCCGGATCACGTCGCCTGCCGCCTGTGTCCCCTTCGCCTCAGCCTCGGCCTCGGCCTCGGCTTCGGCGATGGCGTAGGCCGCGCCGATGAGGGTCAGGTGGCTGAACGCCTGCGGGAAGTTGCCGACCTGTCGGTGTCGGCGGACGTCGTACTCCTCGGCCAGCAGGCCCAGGTCGTTGGACAGGTCAGTGAGCCGCTCGAACAGTGCCCGTGCCTGGTCGGTGCGCCCGTTCAGTGCCAGTGCGCTGACCAGCCAGAACGAGCAGGCGAGGAATTGTCCTTCGTCGCCGGGCAAACCGTCGTCGGTTTGTGCGGTCGAGTAGCGCGAGACGAACCCGTCGCGGCCGAGTTCCCGGGTGATCGCGTCGATCGTTCCGCTGACGCGGTCATCGGTGCCGGGCAGGAACCCGACGAGGGGGATGGTGAGCACGCTGGCGTCGAGTTCCTCGGACCCGTAGTACTGGGTGAAGGTGTTGCGGCGGGTGTCGAAACCGTGTTCGCAGACCTCGCGGTGGATCTCGTCGCGCGTCTGCGTCCAGCGTTCGACGGGGGCGTCGAGTCCGAACGTCTCGGCCAGGCGTAGGGCGCGGTCGAAGACCACCCAGGCCATGACCTTGGAGTGGGTGAAGTGCCGGCGGGGTCCGCGGGTCTCCCAGATTCCGTCGTCGGGTTCGCGCCAGATCGTTTCGATGTACTCGATCACGGTGCGCCACCGCGACCATCGTCTCGGGTCGATCCGGCCGAGGAGTTGCGCCCCGGCGAAGAGCATGGCGACGACCTCGCCGTAGACGTCGAGTTGGAATTGTTCGGAGGCGGCGTTGCCGACTCGGACGGGGGTGGAGCCTTCGTAGCCGGGGAAGTCGTCGAGTTCGAATTCGGTCAGGCGCCGTTCCCCGCTGATTCCGTACATGATCTGGATTTTCGTCGGGTCCCCGGTGCCGACGCGGGTGAGGAAGTCCCGGAAGGCGAGGGCTTCGTCGGTGTATCCGGCGGCGAGCAGCGCCTCGAGGGCGAGGGCGGAGTCGCGGAGCCAGCAGTAGCGGTAGTCCCAGTTCCTCACCCCGCCGATGTCCTCGGGTAGGGAGGTGGTCGGGGCGGCGACCATTCCGCCGGTTTGTTCGTGGGTCATGGCCTTGAGTGCGATCAGGGAGGTCAGCACCTGGTCCCGGTAGGGACCGGAGTAGGTGCAGCGTCCACTCCACTCCCGCCACCACGCTTCGGTGCGGGCCAGTGCCGAGTCGGCGTCCTCGATCGTCGGCGAATGGGCGAAGGAGGAGTGCCAGCACAGGGTGAACCGGGCCCGGCCGCCCTCGGCGATGACGAATTCGGCACCGACGGTGCCGTTGTCGATGTGTAGAGGCACCGGGGTGCTGAGGCGGAAGGTGTCCGGGCCGGCGGTTGCGCGGATTCCGTCCGGTTCCGGTTCCACCCAGGGGGAGATCGCGCCGTAGTCCGGGCGGATGACCAGTTCCATCCGCATCGGCACCCGGCCCCGGATGCCTTGAACGATCCGCATCACCTGGGGCGCATCGTCGCCGCGTCGGGGCATGAAGTCGATGATGCGCACCATGCCGTCGGCGGTTTCGAAGTCCGATTCGAGCACCAGCGTGCCCGGCCGGTAGCGGCGAGCGGTGACCCGCGTCTCCCCTGCGGGGGACAGTGCCCATCGGCCGTGCCGTTCGTCGCCGATCAGGGCGGCGAAGCACGAGGCGGAGTCGAACCGGGGCAGGCAGAGCCAGTCGATGGCGCCGTCACCACCGACCAGAGCGGCGGTCTGCAGGTCTCCGATGAGACCGTAATCCTCGATACGCATTGTCCAAGCCCCTGTTCCGCGGTCGTGCACATCGGTGGTGGAAGTTCGTGTCGCACTGATCGGTGTCGCAGTATTCGGGTGGTGTTTATCGCGTTGGTCGAGCTGGCCGTGCGGGTCGGGTGTTCTCGGGGTGCCAGGTCGAGACGGCCCAGATCACGACGGCATTGAGGGCGATGATCGTGATCGCCCACATCGGGTAGTAGGGCAACCAGAGGAAGTTGACGAGGATCGAGACGGCGCAGGTCACCAGGGCGGCCGTCCGCGCCCAGCCGGCGCCGGTGAACAGGGCGATACCGACGGCGGTGACGATCACGCCGAGCACCAGGTGGGTCCAGCCCCAGGCGCTCAGGTCGAATTGGTAGGTGTAGTCGATGCCGGTGACGAGCACCTCGTCCTTGGCGATCGCGGACAGGCCCTGCAGCAGTTCGAGGACGCCGACGGTGATCAGCAGGACCGCCCCACCCCTCGCGGACCCTTGCACCACCCCGTCTTTGACCAGCGATTCTTCGGACATGACCGTGTCCCTTCCCGGGCAACGTGTGAAGTGTTTCCGGCGCACTTCATTGTCCCCCGGCCCCGCCGGGGATGGTGGCACTTCGCGGCAGAGTGCGCAGGCACGGGCCGTCGCCGCGGACTCCCGGGGTCGGATCGAAAATCCGGCGGCGGTGGTCACCGCCCCGAACTATCCGTTGTGGCAGTTTGGGACCGGTAGGGTGATTGAGCAGTAGCTCCCTGTGCGATGGTCCCGTTCGCGGTACCGCAGTCGTGGGGAGTGCGTCGGTTGTGTTCGACACGGCTGCGACCCGGAGCAGGTGCGAGATGGCCCCACCACACCAAGCAGGAAACCGCTCGGCGGCGCTGCGCCGGGTTCTGATCCCGCTGGCGCTGGCCCAGTTCATCTGCAGCTTCGCCGGTTCCAACATGAACGTGATGATCAACGACATCAGCGAGGACCTGGACACCAGCGTGCAAGGTGTGCAGGTCGCGATCACCATCTTCCTGTTGGTGATGGCGGCGCTGATGATCCCCGGCGGCAAGCTGACCGACAAGTACGGGCGGAAGCGGTGTTTCACCGTCGGCCTGGTCGTCTACGGGGTCGGTGCCCTGATGAGCGCGGCAGCCCCGGGCCTGGGTGTGCTCATCCTCGGCAACTCGATCCTCGAAGGTGTGGGCACGGCGCTGCTGATCCCACCCGTGTACATCCTCACCACCCTGCTGTTCACCGAGATCACCTCCCGCGCCCGCGCGTTCGGTGCGATCAGCGCGATGGGAGGCATCGGCGCGGCCGCCGGGCCGCTGATCGGCGGCCTTATCACCTCGGCGATCAGCTGGCGGGCGGCGTTCGTGTTCCAGGCCCTGGTCATCGCGGCTATCGTGGTGCTGGCCCGCAACATCACCGATCCACTGCCCGCCGACCGGACCCGCCCGTTCGACACCGGCGGGGCGATCCTCTCGGCCGTCGGGCTCGTCCTGGTCGTGACTGGAATCCTCGCCGCGGACAACAACGCCTGGGTGATGATCACCCTGCTCGTCGCCGGCGCCCTCGTGCTGGTGTGGTTTTTCGCCTCGGTGCGGGCCAAGGAACGCGCCGGCACCGAACCGCTGCTGTCCACCGCACTGTTTCACAACCGCACCTCCAACCTGGGCCTGATCACCCAGAACACCCAGTGGCTGCTGCTCACCGGGATCTCGTTCGTGGTCGCCGCCTACCTGCAGGTGGTGCGCGGTTACGACGCGATCGAGACCGGCGTGATCTTCACCGCGGAAACGGCCGGTCTGCTGGCGGCCTCCCTCGCCGCCGAACGACTCGCGAAACGGCGCGCGCAACGCACCCTGATCCTCGCCGGCTTCCTCGTCGTGCTCGGCGGTGTCGCCGCCCTGCTTGCGCTGGTGAGTGGCACCCCGAACGTCTGGGCGTTCGCGCCGGGACTGCTGCTGATCGGACTGGGTCTCGGTGTCATGCTGACCCCGTCGGTCAACGTCGTCCAGTCGGCGTTCGCCGAGCAGCTGCAGGGCGAAATCTCCGGCCTCTCCCGCAGCGTGTCGAATCTCGGCTCGTCCCTCGGCGCCGCGGTCGCCGGCACCGTCCTCGTCGCCGGCATCACCACCACCCCCGAACGCTCGTACGCGTTTGCAATGATCGTCCTCGCGGCCGTCGGCTGCGTCGGGCTCGCAGCCGCGGTGTTCCTGCCCCGCACCCCGCCGTCACCGTCGGCGTCACCGCACGACGACCGGGCCTCCCGTCCACCACCTGCGGCCTAACGGTCCCGGTGAGTTCTGCGAAGCAGCATGGGACGACAGACCGGTCGACGCCGGTACTTTCGACGATCTTCGGTCGTGAATGCGGTGGGGTCAGGGGTGAGATGCGTGCGCCCAGAAGGTACGCCGAAGATGTGGAGTGGGGCACCGGAAACCTCTTGTCCCCTGGCTGATCCACCACCGAGGAACGGTGCGTGGTGCGATGATGAGGGTATGCGCCGCCATCGTTGGCCGGCTCTCGCGCCACCGGCAGATCGGGGCCTTCGTGTGCACCCCCCGACGCCGATCGTTGCCGAGAAGGACCTGGACCTGGAACTGTCCGCGGTCACCGCGTTCACGTCGGGGCTGCTGCTGCAACTRGCGATGCGGGTCACCGGGATCCGCGCCGACTTCGCCCGCTACGAAACCCGTCCCCTGACCGACCCGAACGACTGGTCGGCGCGGTGGTCCGATCTGAGCGTGCAGGTCCGCGCCGACGATCTCGACGGGCCTGCCGACGCCCTCCACCGAAGCGAACCGCCCACCGGGGAATCCGGGCCCTACCGGGCGACGCCGTCATACTGGATCGGCGCCTACCCTCGGACCGGGAAGCTGACCGTCACCACCAGCTGGACCGAGATCGGACTCCACCGGACCTCGATCATCGTCGCTCTCGGCCCCAGCCCCTTTTCTACCGCGTCCGAATCCGGKGCGGGACGGTAAYAGCCACCGACGCACACCCTCCGCCGCCTCGGTGCCAATATCAGACTTGCATCGAGGAKCCGTATCCACCACGCCGAACMCAGTGAAAAGTGATATCGAAAAGTGTCCCCGCCCGAGCGYCCGGGCAGGACAATTCTTCTCATGGACGACAACGAAAAACACGCCCTCGATGTCGTCCGCGCCCGGCTGKTCCAGCGCTACCCCGATCTCGAACCCGAGATAGTCGAGGATCTGATCGCGGCMRCGCTTGAYCGGTTCGACGGCTGCCGCGTCCGGGACTTCGTTCCCCTGCTGATCGAGCGGGCCACCACCCGCACACTCGACGCCACGTACAGCCGGRCACCGGCGCYCCCGGAACCGATCCGAACCTCGGAACTTCCCGCCACCGCACACGCCGAACCGGCGGCACCGGCAGTGATCAGCAGCGGGAGAGTGCGCGGTGTGCGGGGTGCCTTCGCCCGTCGCTCACCCCGCCTGTCCTAATCATGTTCCATGAGGGGGCGAGGCCCAGGAGCGGGAATGCGAAGCCCCGCGCGCCATCTGGGGTCGGACGCCGAGAAGCTCACCCCAGAGCTCACCGCCACCATCACGCAGCAGCGGTGATCTGTCGCCGGGGATTTCTCGCGCTCTACTGTGAAGCCACAGTGCCGGTGACC
>NZ_JBFUGT010000371.1:0-5719 GCF_056402775.1 Rhodococcus sp. P3_B8 | reverse complement strand
AAGTCGGTCGTGTTCAGCCAGCAGGCCGATTCGACCGTCGCGCAGATCGACACCGCGTCGCAGCTGCAGGAGGCCGAGCGGCTGATCGCCGCGGGCGACGCGGAGGCGGCGAAGAACCTGCTCGAGGGCGCCGCCGACCGTTCCGGCGGGGTACGCGACGCCGACATGCGCAACGAACTCGACGTGTGGCGGGCGAAGCTCGCCGCGGAACTCGAGAAGATCGCTCCCACCACGCCGCCTGCGACGACGACGCCCGGTACCACCACCACCGACACGCCGACGCAGACCATCGAACTGCCGGCCACACCCGGTTCCACGACGGCACCGGGAATCGAGCCGTTGCCGGGAACCCTGCCGCCGGATTTGCAGCTTCCGGGACTGCCGCCCACGTCACTGCCGCCGCTACCCACGACGACGCTCACGGTCCCGCCCGAGACATTGCCGTCCACCAGCCCTGACCCCACCATCACGATGGTCCCGCCTCCGCAGCCGCCCCTGCCTGTTCCGTCGGACAACCCGACCACGCAACCGCCCCCGCCCCCGCCGTCCGACATCCCGACCACACAGCCACCCCCACCTCCGCCGTCAGACGACCCGACCACGCAACCGCCCATCCAGCAGCTGCCGCAGGAGCCTTCCTTTGCGCCGCTCCCGCCGCCCGCCCCGACCAGCTGAGACGGGCAGCATCACGCTGACCCACATCCTGATCGTCTGAGGCCTGGGCGACGAGTACCAGCTGTTCGTGTACCCCACCGCCCAGGGTCGGGGACAACGGCTGTTCCCCTACCGGCGGCGGATCGATTTCCTACTTATGTCGGCTTTCGGCGATCCGCGCCTGAGCAAGCGCGGTCATCACCCGCTCGGTCATCTCCGGCCATGGCGGTCGCCGCAACACCGCGATCGTGCCGATGACGGCCGCCGCGAAACCCGTGCAGACCCCGATCAACGCGTGCAAGCTCGCATCGACGGCAGGCGTCCACGTAGCACCCTCCGCACCGACTGTGTACATGCCGACCGGACGCTCACCTCGTCGGCCCCAAGCTGTCCGCGACACAGTAATGATCACCGTGCCGTTACTCGCCTCGTACGGCTCGCCGAAGACCAGCATCGAGTCCTCCTTGTCGGGGCCGTCAGTCTACTGCGCGAACCGCGGCGATCGCCCCGATCCGCGCTGTCGATGTCGATGTCGATGTCGAACTAGGCTGCGACTGTTTGGTGCGTAGTGGTGTCATCCATGAGTGCAGGAATGCCAGACTGGACTACTGCCTTTGGCAGCACTGCACCATTCGGAAGCAAATCGGCCAACGGAACACGATTTTCGACGTTCGCGATGAGTCCAGCCATCTCTTCCGGTCTGTCTATTTGTATCCCGGTCCATCCGATCATTGGAGGAGGCGCCCATGCCCCGCACCCGCATCCACAACATGAACATCTCCCTCGACGGCTACGCCGCCGGTGAGCACGTGACGTTCGACGCCCCGATCGGCGGTGCGCAACGGCTATTCGACTGGTTCGACGGACGCGTCATCCACGGGGTCGACCGGGTAGACGCCCCGATCACTCTGGACCGCGCCGTGACCAGCCTGTGGGGCCAGGGCATCGGCGCGGAGATCATGGGGCGCCGCAAGTTCGGGCCCCACACCGGCGATTGGCCCGACGACGGGTGGCGGGGCTGGTGGGGCGACGAACCGCCATTTCACACACCAGTGTTCGTCATGAGCCACTACCCACACCCGAGCATCGACTTTGCCAACGGAACCAGCTTCCACTTCGTCGACGCGCCACCCCGTGAGGTGCTGCGCATGGCCCAGGAGGCAGCGAACGGCCAGGACGTCCGTATCGGCGGAGGACCCTCGACCGTGCGGCAGTTTCTGCAAGCCGACCTGATCGACTTCATGCACCTGGTGATCGTGCCCATCACCCTCGGGCGCGGCGTATCCCTCTGGGAGGGATTGGACGGCATCGAAGACCGCTTCACCGTCGAGACCGTCACCTCACCCAGCGGTCTCACCCATCAGCTCTGGAACAAGAACGGCCATGACTGAACCCGGTTCTTCGGCCAGTCGGGGATCCACCTACTACAGGATCGAGGTGGAGCGGCACGGAGTCGAACACAAGGAGCACGGCAGGTGCCGTTGACGAGCAAGGTGTTCGAGGATCGCTGGATAGTTGGCGAAGACGTCACCGAAGTTGCAGGTCTGACCCTCATCGGTCCCGGTGTAGATCGACGATGAGGACGGGGACGCGTTGGAGTAGCCGACAGCGCGCCGAGGGACGGGCGGTTCCGCAAGCGGATCCCCGGCGGGAGGCCCTCGATCGCTTGGCGTTGCGCTAGGGCCGTCGTCCGAACCAGTCGAGGAGTCGGGCCTGCTGCGARGCGTCGGGAGGCAATGTGCCACTCGGGCCCTCGCCATAAGCACCGAAGGCGAGCATGTCCTCCAGATATGGTTCCACCACGCGCGACAGCCCGGCGACCACGAGCGGATCAAGAGTTTCATCGAGACCCGCCGCGCGGAGGAGGTCCCACGCGTGGACCACCAGGTCGACGAGCCGGAAGCGCAGGAACGCCTCGGCGGGGACGTCACCGTTCGGGCCGGGAACCGGCTGCTCCGGAGGTGCGGCGGCGAAGGCCTCGGCCTGGTGTCGTGACGATTCGGCCACCGAGGCAACCGGGTCGTCTCCGAGCTGGTCATCTGTGAGCATGTTCCGGGCCTGTTCACGACTGACGCCGGCAAGCAGGAGCGCAGTGAAACGGTTTCCCACCACGACGTGCTCGACCAGGTCGCGCACCGAAATCTGTGACGGTGTGGGCAGGTCCCATGAGTCCGCCGGCAGTTGGCGCACCACGCGCTCGAATTCGGCCGAGGCAGCGAGAATGAGTTCCACCTCTCGCACGGTAGCGGTCGTGGACTGGCTCCGGACAGGTACGTCGTGGCGGATGCCCTTCTCGGGAACGGCGTACGGCGATTCTC
This sequence comes from Rhodococcus sp. P3_B8, assembly GCF_056402775.1. Classification (NCBI taxonomy): domain Bacteria; kingdom Bacillati; phylum Actinomycetota; class Actinomycetes; order Mycobacteriales; family Nocardiaceae; genus Rhodococcus; species Rhodococcus sp. P3_B8. Next base: position 2,747 of record NZ_JBFUGT010000371.1, on the reverse strand, counting down.
CTCACCAGGGCGGTGACCGAGTCTCTCGCGGCGGGCATGTCGTGGGCGCAGATCGCCGAGCGTTCCCGGCCACGGCCCCCACGACATACTGAATCGACGATCGTCGGAACCCAGCTTTTGAATTGATCCCACGGACAGCGGGGTCGAGCAGTGCCACCGAGCCGACTCGCTCGGGCGTCTCCAGCGCAAGCTGAAGCGCGACGAGCGTGGGTCGTACCACGAGACGAAGGCACGGGCGGGTACGAGTACGACGCGCTGACCGCCCTCGCGCAGCTGATAGGTCAGTTCGACGTCACCGAACCGGGCACTGTCCACGGCGTCCCCTATGGATCCGCTCCATGAAGTCAGTTCCAGTGGAAGCGCTCACGAAGGGCCTCCGCGGCAGAAGACCCGGTGGGTGGTCCCGCAGAGCCACTCACCGGGTTTCGGACTTCGAACGGCCACCGTGCACCGGTGGCCGCGTCACACCTCTAGCGAAGGGGGAACCCGAGACGGATGAGTGATTCCTTCAGCCGATCCCGCCCGTTCAACCGTGTCGCGGACGCGAGTCGGTCCAGAACCCTGTCGATCCAGGAATGTTCGAGCTGCTGCGCCGAGTAGAAGGCAGCGATCCGCCCCTCGTAGGCGTCGACGTGGTCGCGCTGGGCAGGCAGGTCGTACTTCTCGTGGTGCAATACCGCAGCTCGGGGCAGGCGCGGCTTGATCTGGGCGTCGGCGTCCGGATGTGGCTGCCCGACGACGAGCCCGAACACCGCGAACACGTGGGGCGGCAGGCCGAGTTCCGCCGCGACTTCCTCGGGCTTGTTGCGCAGCGCCCCGATGAACACCGTTCCCAGCCCGAGCGACTCCGCCGCGGTCACGGCGTTCTGCGCCGCCAGGGCGGCATCGATGAACCCGATATAGCTGCTCTCGAGATAGTCGGCGCCCTCGATCGGCGCGCCGCGGTCGCCGGCGAGCTGGCGGACACGGGCGAAGTCGGCGAGCCAGACCAGCAGGACGGGGGCCTCGATGATGTGGGCCTGGTCGCCCGCCAGTGCGGCCAGACGAGCCTTGCTGTCAGCGTCGCGGACCGCGACGACACTCCACGCCTGGAGGTTCGACGACGTGGCGGCCGACTGCGCAGCCGACACGAGCACGTCGAGTGTCTCGTCGGTCAGCGGATCGGGCAGGTAGCGGCGGACCGACCGGTGCGAGTGCAGGGCTTCCAGAACCGGATTCCACTGCGCGGGTTCGGTGAGGGCGGGGTCCCAGTAGCGCTGCTGCAGCGCCGTGCGGGGTGCGATGTCTGCGATGGTCACCCGGACAGGAAAGCCGACCACCGTCCCCCACTCCAGTATTAGGCGCACCGTGATTCCTGAGATCCCCCCGCGTTCTCGTCGACGCCCGCAAACGGAACGGGTGAACAGCCGCAGCGGCGCCGCCGATCGGCGACAATTCGGGAGCCTCCGACAGCTGTTCGGGACTAGTGATGCAAGGGAGTGGATGTGACGGAACGGGTGATCGTGGTGACGGGTGCCGGCTCGGGAATCGGTCGGTCGATCGCGACCGGACTGCTCGACGCCGGGCATCACGTGGTGCTGACTGGGCGGGCGCGGGAAAAGCTGGACGAGGCAGCGCACGGTCACGAACACGCAGTCGTGTTGCCGGCCGACGTCTCGTCGCCGCAGTCGGTGCACAGCCTCTTCGCCACCGTGGCCGGACGTTTCGGCCGCCTCGACGTACTCGTCAACAATGCGGGCACCTTCGGCCCGTCCGGCTCGGTGGACGAGATCGAACCGGAGGGGTGGGACCGGACGGTCGCCACAAATCTGACCGGGGTCTTCCTCTGCTCCCGGGAGGCCGTGCGGATGATGAAAGCCCAGACACCGCGCGGCGGACGCATCATCAACAACGGCTCACTGTCCGCCCACACGCCGCGACCCGCGAGCGTCGCCTACACGGCAACCAAACACGGGGTGTCGGGGTTGACCAAGTCGATCGCGCTCGACGGACGCGAACACGACATCTGCTGCACCCAGATCGACATCGGGAACGCCGCAACCGCCATGACCGAAGGCATCGGCCACTCCGCCCGCCAACCGGACGGATCCTTGCGAGCGGAACCCACCTTCGACCCGCGGTACGTCGCGGACGCAGTGACCCGACTGGTCGAACTCCCCTTGGACGTCACCGTGCCGACGATGACCATCATGGCCACCGGCATGCCGTACATCGGCCGCGGCTGACCGCGCGGCCGATCAGCGACGCGGGTCTGCCCAGTCGACCCGGGCGGCCAGTGCGTGCAGCGACCGTCTCCTGTTCGCGTTGGATTCCCCGACCCAGGCGATGCGTCCGTAGACGTATTCACGGAAATGCGGTCTGCCGTCACGATTCTGCGAATCGGGTCCGTAGCGAGCGCAATTGAAGAGCAGCGCTCTCAGGTCGTCGTAGTCGGCTCGCGCCGCCTGCGGACGGGTGTTGACCACCAGCCCGGCCAGGTGCTGGCGTCGGTGCGCCCGCATGATCCGGGTCTTGGCCGGGTGCACCGAGAAGCCTTCGTCCGCAACGATCCGGCCGACGGCGTGGATCAGTCGGTCCACCGCCAGTTCCGTGCCGGAGAACGCAAGGTCGTCGGCATATCTCGTGTAGCAGGCCCGATGGGTTCTCGCGAGGCCGGTCAGTCTGCGGTCGAGTCGGTAGGCGACGAGATTGGCGAGCGCCGGCGAGGTCGGTGCGCCCTGCGGCAGGTGCGCACCCCGGAGTGGAGT
>NZ_JBFUGT010000370.1:0-5818 GCF_056402775.1 Rhodococcus sp. P3_B8 | reverse complement strand
GCACTCTGGTCGACCTGATCGGACACCGACATCAGCATTGCGCGGGCGGCAGTGATCTCGCCGCGGAGACGCGCAAGATCGAACTGGAGATCCTGCGCTTCGGCGACCTTCGACGACAGCAAATCACGCTCCATTGCCCAGGCAACGACGGAGTCGAAGGCGCCCTGTGCGAAGCCGACGCCCTGCGCGGCGGCACTGATGCGCGAACGGGTCACCGAACGCAGTAGCAACGCATAGCCTTCGCCCTCAGCGCCCATCCGGGCGGCCACCGGAATCCGGCAATCTTGGAAGGACAACGCAACGGTGGAAGCGCCCTTCTGCCCCAGCTTCTTCATCGGCGCCCCGGCCTCGAATCCCGCAAGTCCCGCGGTTTCCAGCAGGAATGCGGTCACTCCGCCCTTTCCTCGCGAGGGGTCCACCGTCGCGAAGAGGACTATGACGTCCGCTCGATCGCCGTTGGAGATAAAGGTCTTCTCGCCGTTGACGACGTACTCATCGCCCTCGCGACGGGCCACGGTGCGCATCGCCCCGACATCCGAGCCGGCTCCAGGCTCGGTGAGCGCGATCGAGCCAACAGCCGACCCGTCGCAGAGCCGGGGAACCCAGGTCTGGATCTGTTCCGGGGAGCCCTGCAGCTGGATCGGGTGCGCGCAGTGCATCTGCGTCATGTACACCGTAGAGGTGGAACCGCAGGCCGCGGCGATACGAGACAGCGCCTCGGCATAGGTTGCCGTGCTGGTTTCTGCACCGCCCAGGGACTTCGGGGCCAGCATGACGCCGAGCCCGGATTCCGCGAGATCGGCCAGCCCGGCTGTCGGGAATTCGGCGGCGATGTCGACCGCGGCCGCCTGCGGTTCGATCGTGCGCTCGATCACTCGGTCAACGGCGTCGACCACATCTGGATCGACTGACGCCCACTGTGATTTCATGATTCCTCCCGCTCGAAGATCGGCGCCCGACGCTCGGCGAAGGAGATGATCCCCTCCTGGCCGTCACGCGAGGCGATGGAGATCGCCGCCAGCGCGGCCTCGTGATCCAGTGCGGACGCGGCGAATGCCGGACGCGCGGCATCGAGGATGTTGGCGGTGCCGCGGCGGCTCCCGGTGGCAATTAGTTCGGCCAGACGGCGTGCTTCCGTCGCGGCTTCGGCGGGTGCCAGTGGCGGCACCGACAGCAGGCCGATCTGCCAGGCCCGATCGGCGTCGATCCGCTCGCCTCCCAGCATGAGTAGCAGCGCGGCGGGCTTGCCCACCGACATCGCAAGCCGTTGCGTACCACCGAATCCTGGAATGCAGCCGATACGCGCCTCGGGCAGTCCGAACCGGCTACGACTCGATGCCACCACCAGGTGGCAGGCGAGCATCAGCTCGAAACCGCCGCCGAGCGCGTAGCCGTCGACTTCGGCGATGACGGGAACGACAGAGTCGGCGATCGCCGACATGGTCCGCTGTCCGGCATGGATGAAGGCCTGTGCGTCCTCGACCGGAAGGGCGCGGATCTCATCGAGGTCCGCGCCGGCGCTGAAGGCGCGTTCTCCTTTACCGCGGATCACGATGCAGCCCACCGACGTGTCGTGGCGTGTTCCCTCGACCGCGTCTCGGATCTCGCGCAGCACCTGCGCGTTGAGTGCGTTGAGCTGTTCGGGGCGGCTGATCTCGATGGTCAGCACTCGCCCGTCGTGCGAGGTCTCGATCACGGAACCCACAATGTCTCCCTTCCTACCAGTTCGGAGATGGTCTTCTCATCGAGCCCGATCTCGGTGAGGATCTCGCGGCCGTGTTCGCCGCGCATGGGTGCCGGAATCCGGGCTTGCCGGTCTTCGGGATCGGACGCCAGTCGCCATGGCGCGCCCACGCCGCGGAACACTCCCGCCACCGGGTGCTGGTAGTCGACGATCGCCTTGCGTGCCTCGACTTGTGGGTCGGTAACCACTTCTGACAGGAAGTTGATCCGGCTACAGGGCACCCCGACGTCTTGCAGCAGCTTGAGCGCCTCATTGGAGGACAGTGCGATCAGGCGTTCCTGGAAGGCTCCGACGACCTCTTCGCGGTTGGCCCGGCGATCGGCATTGGTCGCCAAGTCCTCGCGCTGTGCCAGTTCGTCCAGTCCCAGCGCGGCGCAGGACCGCTGCCAGTGCCGATCGTTGCCGATCGCGACGACGATGGGCCGGTCCGCGGTACGCATCGGCTGGTAGATCGCCACCACCGAATCGGTGCCACCGCAGGGCTTGGGTTCTTCGTCGCCGGCCAGGAAGCTGGCAATGCGCGGCGACATGAATGCCAAGTCGGCCTCCAGGAGAGCGACGTCCACGATCTCGCCTTGGCCGGTCTGCTGCTGACGCACCAGTGCCGCAGCCACCGCGAAGGCTGCAACGGTGCCCGCGGCCACATCTGAGAGCGCGGTACTGACCCGCTGTGGGACTCCGTCGACGCCGGTCACGCTCATCATCCCGGACCGTGCCTGGGCAATCAGGTCGTAGCCGGGCAGCCCGGCATCCGGACCGGTGAGCCCGAAGCCGGAGAACGCGCAGATCACCAGCTGTGGGAAACGTTCGCGCAGGCCGTCGAGACCGAGTCCATGCTTGTCCAGTTTCACCGGGTTCAGGTTCTCGATGAAGACATCGGCGGACTCGAGCAGCTGGAATAGGACCTTGCGGCCCTCCTCCCCGCGGATGTCGAGGCACATGCTGCGCTTATTGCGGTTCACCGAAAGGAACCAGGCTGCCTCACCGTTGAGAAAGGGCGGCCCCCAGCCCCGGGCATCATCGCCCCCCAGAGGTTCGATCTTGATGACGTCGGCACCCATGTCGGCAAGGTACATCGAGGTCGTCGGTGCGGCGTAGGAGGAGGAGATGTCGACGACTCGCACGCCCTGCAATGGCCCGCTGCCTGTACTCATGCTCGTCTCCTTCGCGTCTGCTGATCTGGTTTCGTGTGACGTCATTGGTGCCGTCCCGTCCGCGGACCCAAGCCGCGTTCGGCGACCCGTGCGACGTGCAAGCGTCTGCCGCCGGTGCGCGCCTGGATGCCGATAGCGTCACGCATCAGCCCGGCGAGCGGGTACTCGTCGATGTAGCCGTAGCCGCCGTGCGCCTGAATGGCGTCAATGCACACCGACGTCGCCGCACGTCCGGCGGTGGCGGCGAGGTTGTAGATCGAGGTGCGGTCCTCCAGTGCCCGATCCAGGGCAGTCTCGACTCCAGCCACCATGAGATCCATGTCGGCGACGAGCGCGCGCAGCCCGGCGAAGGACCCGATTGGCACTCCGAATTGATGCCGTTCGAGCACATAGGATTGGGTCTCTGAGACTGCTCTTCKGGCTACGCCCGCGAGAGCGGCGCCGGTGAGCAGGTCCCACAGGAAAGCGGCCTCGGCGGCGGAGCCTTCGAGGGCGGCGCCACCGTCGGGAATCGTCACCGAGACGAGGTCCGCCCGCTGCAGCCCCGTGCGGGCCTCGTGGTCCACCGACGGTGCCAGATCCGCCCAGGGCACCACGTGCAGGGAGGACGTAGTGCTATCCAACACCACCACCGCGTCCGGTCCCAGGGCGCCGGCCAGCACCGGACGCGATCCCGGAACGGCGAGGGCGAAGGTCGGTTCGGTGGCGGCCTCGGCATCGATGGCACGATCGGCCACGTACCGGCTCGCCAGCACGAACGCCAGCGAGGGATCGGTCTGGGCGACGGTCCGGACGGTGTACGCCAGCCACTGGAGGGCGTCGGGTTCGTCCGCTGTGTCCCGCGCGAGGTCCAGGAGGCCGGTCTCGCTCAGCGAGTTCCGCATGGCAGACAGCGCACTCTCGCCGTCAGCTGCCGAGGCGACGACCTTCGAGACGACCGCGAGAAAGTCTGTGAGCTCTGTGCTGACTGAAGTCACCGGTGGAACCTCGCACGGTCGGGTTCGCGCCGCTGCTCGAAGGACTGCGACATCTCGTCCGCTTCCTGGGTGCTGCGGTAGGCCGTGAGCAGCAGGTCGTGCGCGATGCGCGCCTGCCCGACGACGCCTGAGTGACGACCGGAGAAGGCGGTTTTCAGCGCGCTGAGGGCGAACGGGCCTCGCTGCCGGAGAGTTTGGGCGATCTCGTGGGCATGTGCCACCGGGTCGTCGGCGATGTCGTTAACTAGTCCCATGTCGAGCGCCTGCTCGGCAGTGTATTTGCGGTTGAGATACCACATCTCCTTGGCCCGTCGCCGGCCGATCGTTTCCTCCAGGTACCAGGTGCCATAACCGGCATCGAAGCTGCCGACCATCGGGCCGACCTGCCGGAATATTGCGTGCGGTGCGGCAACGGTCAGGTCGCAGACCACCTGCAACACGTTGCCCCCGCCGACCGCGTAGCCGTTAACCGCTGCGATGACGGGCTTCGGCATGGTGTCGATGAACTCGTACAGGTCGATCACCGGCATCACGCTGGAGTAGTCCAGCGAGGCAAGCTCCTCGTGTTCGCCGCCGATGCAGAAGAACTTGTCTCCCGCGCCGGTCAGCACGGCGACGTCGATGCTTTTCGTCTCACGGACCATACGGAAGGCGTCGAGAAGCTCCCTCGCGGTCACGAAGCGGAGCTTGTTGGCGTTTTCCGGGCGGTTTATCGCGATGGTCGCCACCCCTGCATCCACAGTGACGACGATGTCCTCAAATGTCATAGCACTACCACTTCCGCAACGTCGGTCTGACCGTGGCCAGCCCTTCCTAGTTGGTAACTTGTTGACAGCAAGTTATATTATCTTACAGATAGTTGCAAGGGTCCCCACCCTTTTCAGCGAGCCACGAACCGAGGAGACGCGATATGACCACAGCTTCCACCCCGATCTGCGTAATCGGAGCGGGCACCATGGGACGTGGGATCGCACAGGTGGCACTGGCCGCGGGCCATCCGGTGAGCCTGGTCGATCCGCAGCAGGCCCAGCTGGAGGCCGCCGCCACCGAGCTCGCGGCACGCCTCGCCAAACGCCATCCGGAGGTCGCAGCCAACCTGGATGCACAGCTAGGCACATATGCCGCCATCGATCAGGCCCCCAACCACCCGGACACCGTTGTGATCGAAGCCGTCCTCGAGTCGCTGGAAGTAAAGGCGTCGGTATTCGCCGCAGCCGCCAAACACTTTGGCGACCGGTGCATCCTGGCCACCAACACCTCCTCGCTGTCGGTAACCGAGATCGCCGCCCGCTCGCCGCTACCGGATCGCGTGGTCGGATTGCACTTCTTCAATCCGGTTCCGGTGATGAAACTGGTCGAAGTAGTCACCGGCCTGCAGACCGATCCGCAGGTCACGGATCGCATCGACGAACTAGCCGTGACCTGGGGCAAACAGGTGGCGCGCGTCAAGAACGCCCCCGGCTTCATCGTCAACCGGGTCGCACGTGGCTTCTACGGTGAGGCGCTGCGGGTCCTGCAGGAACAGGCCGCCTCGCCCGCCACGCTGGACGCCGCCCTGCGGGGCGCCGGGCAGTTCCGGATGGGTCCGTTCGAACTGATGGACCTGATCGGCAACGACGTCAACGCCGCAGTCACCCGATCGGTGTGGACCGCGTTCAACTTCGACCCACGCTTCGAACCCTCCCGGATCCAGGACGAACTGGTATCCGCAGGCCGCTACGGACGCAAGCGCGGCCACGGCTTCTACTCGTACGCCGAGGACGCGGCCCCTCCGTCTCCGGCTCTCGTCCGCCCCGGCGACCTTCCCGGCACCGTCGGCTTGCGCGGACAGTGTGGTCAGCTGAAGGCGATCATCAGCCGCGCGGACATCGCCGCCGAGCCGCTCGACGGTGACGGCACCGAGCTCGTACTCGACGAGGCGATCGTCATGGTCACCCGCGGAC
>NZ_JBFUGT010000369.1:0-5819 GCF_056402775.1 Rhodococcus sp. P3_B8 | reverse complement strand
GTCGAAGGGTGATGTGCGTGACGGGGTCTGGGCACGACTGAAGTTCGAGGGCGGTGTCCACCGCGTGCAGCGGGTGCCCGTCACGGAATCGCAGGGACGCGTCCACACGTCCGCCGCCGGTGTCCTCATCTACCCGGAACCGGAAGAGGTCGAGGAGGTGCAGATCGACGAAACCGATCTGCGCATCGACGTCTACCGCTCCTCGGGCAAGGGCGGTCAGGGTGTCAACACCACCGACTCCGCGGTCCGTATCACGCACCTGCCCACCGGAATCGTCGTGACCTGCCAGAACGAGCGCTCACAGCTGCAGAACAAGGCCCGCGCCATGCAGGTGCTCGCCGCTCGGCTGCAGGCCGCCGCCGAGGAAGCCGCGGATGCGGAGGCGTCGGCAGGCAGGCAGAGTCAGGTGCGCACCGTCGACCGTTCGGAGCGCATCCGCACCTACAACTTCCCGGAGAACCGCATCACCGATCACCGGATCGGTTTCAAGTCCCACAACCTGGATGCGGTCCTGGACGGCGAACTGGACGCCCTACTGGACGCCCTGGGCAAGTCCGACCGCGAGGCGAGGCTCGCCGCGGAGTAACCGCGAAGCGGGACCCCGCCACCGGACGGCGAGCCGCGTGGCACTCTGTACCTGTGAGTCGCCTTCCTCTTCGCCTGGCCCTGATCGACGCAACCGCGCAACTCGACGAGGCCGGGGTGCGTAGCTCCCGTGCGGATGCCGAACTGCTCGCGGCCCACCTGCTGGGGGTGGAGCGGACCCGGCTCGGCCTCGTCCCGCTGGTCGACGAGTCGGTGATCGACGCGTACAAGAAGATGGTCGACCAGCGCGCCAAGCGGATTCCGTTGCAGTACATCCTCGGTACGGCCGCGATGGGGGACATCGACATCGAGGTCGGTCCCGGGGTCTTCGTGCCGCGTCCCGAGACGGAACTGCTGCTCGGGTGGGCGCTCGCCTTCCTCGGAAGCTGCGACCAGCATCCGCCGGTGGTCCTCGACCTGTGCACCGGCTCGGGTGCGCTGGCGCTCGCGATCGCCAACGCCCGGCCCGACGCAGTCGTGCACGCCGTCGAACTCGAACCGCACGCGCTCGCGTGGGCCCGGCGTAACGCCGACGCCCGCGAACAGGCAGGTGACGCACCGATTCGCCTGTACCAGGGCGACGTGACCGACCGGACGTTGCTGGCCGGGCTCGAAGGCGGCGTCGACCTGATCGTGGCGAACCCGCCGTACATTCCGGAGGGCGTCGAGCTCGAACCCGAGGTGGCCGACCACGATCCGCACAGCGCGCTGTTCGCCGGACCGGACGGCCTGTCCGTCATCAAGCCGATGATCTCGAACGTCGCCCGCTGGTTGCGGATCGGGGGAGCGGTCGGCATCGAACACGACGACAGTAACGGGGCCGACGTGGCGGCCCTGTTCGCGTCCCGCCGGGTGTTCGGCGAAGTCGCGGAGCACCCGGACCTCGCAGGCAAGCCGCGCTTCGTGGTCGCCCGGCGCGTCGCCACGGATATCGAGGCGCAGCGTGCAGGGGCCGTCACCGAGGGTGAAAGAATGGGCGGGTGAGTACCGTTTACGACTGTGGCCTTCCCGATTCACGCTCCGCCGGAATGAGTGCGGCCAAGAATGCGCTGAAGGCCGGGCGGCTCGTCGTGCTTCCCACGGACACGCTGTACGGAATCGGCGCGGACGCATTCGACAGCGAGGCCGTCGCCGCCCTCCTGCGGGCCAAGGGTCGCGGGCGCGACATGCCGGTTCCCGTGCTCGTCGGCTCGTGGAACACGATCGACGGACTGGTGTACAGCGTGCGTCCGCAGACGCGCGACCTCATCCGGGCGTTCTGGCCGGGCGGGCTGAGTCTCGTTGTGGAGCAAGCGCCTTCGCTGGCATGGGACCTCGGCGACACCCGGGGCACGGTCATGCTGCGCATGCCGCTGCACCCCGTCGCCCTCGAACTGTTGCGTGAAGTCGGACCGCTGGCGGTGTCGAGCGCGAACGTCTCCGGGCAGCCGCCCGCGACGACGGTCGAGGAAGCGCGCGAGCAGCTCGGCGGCTCGGCGAGCGTGTACCTCGACGGTGGTCGGGCGGAGCAGGGGCAGGCCTCGACGATCGTCGACCTCACCGGTGCGACCCCCCGGATCCTGCGTGAAGGCGCCGTGCCCACCGGCGATGTCGCCGACGTGCTCGGAGTGACGGCGGAGAGTCTGTCCGCCCAGTGAGTGCTGCCGAATCGGCCGGCGTGGCGCTGGCCCAAGCAGGTGGGGGCGCGGGTGTCCCGCTGCGTGAACTCCTGCTCGTCCTCTTCACCGCTGCGGTGGTCACCTACCTGGCCACCGGGGCGGTGCGGCTGTTCGCGCTCCGGTTCGGGGCTGTCGCCGTGCCGCGGGACCGGGACGTCCACGTCACCCCGACGCCCCGTCTCGGCGGGGTCGGCATGTATCTCGGCATGCTCGTCGCGTTGTTGTTCGCGCAGCAGCTACCCGCGCTCACCAGGGGATTCGAGTTCACCTCCGACATTCCCGCGGCCCTGGTCTCGGGGTTCGTGATCGTGCTGGTGGGGGTGGTCGACGACCGGTGGGGTCTGGACGCGCTCACCAAGTTCGTCGGGCAGGTCACCGCGGCGGGCATCCTCGTCGTGATGGGTGTGAGCTGGTTCATCATCTATATGCCGTTCGGGGACGGCAGCACTGTCATCCTCGACCAGCTCCAGGCCGGTCTCGTCACCGTGGGTGTCGCGGTCGTGATGGTGAACGCCATGAACTTCGTCGACGGCCTCGACGGTCTCGCGGCGGGCCTCGGTCTGATCTCCTCGCTCGCGATCTGCGTGTTCTCGGTGGGGCTTCTGCACGATCAGGGCGGCGACGTCAGCGCGTATCCGCCCGCGCTGATCGCCGCGGCGCTGGCAGGTGCGTGTCTCGGATTTCTTCCGCACAACTTCCAGCCCGCCAAGATCTTCATGGGCGACTCCGGCTCCATGCTGATCGGTCTGATGCTCGCGGCCATCTCCACCAGCGCGTCCGGTCGCATCCCGCTGACCGCGTACGGCACCCGCGACCTGCTCGGTCTTCTCTCTCCGCTGCTCCTGGTCGGTGCCGTCATGTTCATCCCGATCCTGGACCTGCTGCTCGCCGTCGTCCGGCGGACCCGTGCGGGCGTGAGCCCGTTCAGTCCCGACAAGATGCACCTGCACCACCGGCTGCTGCAGATCGGGCACTCGCACCGCCGCGTCGTGCTGCTCATCTACTTGTGGGTCGGTGTCCTGGCGTTCGGCGCGGTCGGATCAGCCTTGTTCGACCGTCGCGTCGTCGTCCTCCTGGTTGCGGGAGGCCTCGTCTTCGCGCTGGTCGTGACGGCCGTCCCGTCGATTCGCGGACAGCAGCACGACCGTCGCGGCTGACCGGAGGGTTGCGGCGGACCGGCGAAGATCCACTACCCTTGGCGACCGTGACGTTCACCCCCGCCTCCGCCCCTGATCACACCGCGTCGTTGCGGGCTGCCGTCCGCTACGGAGTTCTCGGTCTGATCGTGCTGGCAGTGTTCGGCTCGATCATCGCATTTCTCGTCGCGGGCAAGCCCGGTCTGTACGGCGCTCTTCTCGGTGCGGCAGTCGGGGGAGGGTTCATCCTGTGCACCGCACTGGGTGTGCTGTTCACCGCGAAACTTCCGGCCTTGACGGCGGGAGCGGTACTGCTCGGTACGTGGTTGTTGAAGATGATCCTCGCGATCACGGTCCTGGCGATCCTCAAACCGCTCGACTTCTACGACAAGACAGCATTGGTGCTGGTCATGGTGCTGTCGCTCGTGATCGTGCTGGGAGCGGAGACGTTCGGAGTTCTGGGAACCAAGGCGCCGTACGTCGAGCCCACGCCGTCGGACGACGCCGGATCGCCGGAATCGGACGATAAGTAGTACTACGAGATGTAGTAAAATTRAATCGACCCGGACCCCGTCTACACAACGTCGTAGATGACTTGCTAAGGTCTGGGTCAAGCGAGAGCAATGAGAGTGCGAGTAAGTTACTCGCCGGTATTGCATGCTTGTAGGTAGCCCGCACTTTCAGGGCCGCCGAGTCGACGAGAGTCGCCGACACCGACAGACGCTGGACTCGAACAGTCCGCAGCAGCTGACGAATACGCGAGTCGAGCTTGTCGACTTGTTTGATCGTCAATGTCCGATCGAACCGCAGTCAACGAAGGCTGCGGACCGACTACGGGAGAGAACGCTGAGCGTCATCAACGTGGCTGCTGGAGAAGAATTCCACGCGCCTTCCCTGAACGACTTCTTCCCGCCCGCGGTCCTGTTCGAAGGGACTCCGTTYGAACTCGACCGCCTGATGCTGGTTCGCATCCTGCTGTCCGGACTGATGATGCTCTTCTTCGTCATCGCGATGCGCAGCCCGAAGATCATTCCGCGCGGTGTCCAGAACATCGGTGAGATCGCGCTCGACTTCGTCCGGATCAACATCGCGGAAGAGATTCTCGGCAAAGAGCAGGGCAAGCGCTTCCTGCCGGTCATCACCACCATCTTCTTCCTGGTGCTCGCCAGCAACCTCGGCAGCATCATCCCCTTCATCAATATCTCGCCGAACGCGCGAATCGGCATGCCGCTGGTGCTCGCCGCCCTGGCGTACATCGTGTTCAACTACGTCGGCATCAAGAAGTACGGCTTCTTCAAGTACGTGAAGAGCAGCATCGTGGTCCCCGGTGTTCCGCTTCCGCTGCACTTCCTGCTCGTGCCGATCGAGTTCATCTCGACGTTCGTCCTCCGGCCGTTCACCCTCATGGTTCGTCTCATGGCCAACATGCTGGCCGGCCACATCCTGCTGGTGCTGTTCTTCAGCGCCACCCAGTACTTCTTCTTCGTCTCCGGTGGCTTCCAGGCCGTGTTCGGTGTGGCCTCGCTTGCCGCCGGCATTGCATTCACCTTCTTCGAACTGCTGGTGATCTTCCTGCAGGCCTACGTCTTCGCGCTGCTCACGTCGGTGTACATCGATCTGGCGCTGCACGCGGATTCGCACTAGCACCACAAGTTTTCACGACCAGCTACACCAAGAACTGAGCCTCCCGCCGAATCCGGCGGAGGTCAACAGAAAGGGAACGGAACACCATGAGCCTCGCCTACCTCGCTCAGGAAGCTGTCCAGGAAACCAACTCGACGGGCTTCGGAGCCATCGGCTACGGTCTCGCCGCGATCGGCCCCGGCATCGGCGTGGGCATCGTCGTCGGCAAGGCGATCGAGGGAATGGTTCGCCAGCCCGAGATGGCCGGACAGGTTCGTACCACGATGTTCCTCGGTATCGCCTTCACCGAAGCCCTCGCGCTGATCGGCCTCGTCGCCGGCTTCATTTTCTAAGACCGTCATGGCAGCCAACATCGCATTGCTCGCGGCAGAGGAAGAGAGTCACAACCCTCTCCTCCCCGCGACGTATGACATCGTTTGGTCGATCGTCTGCCTGGTCATCGTTGGTTTCGTCTTCTGGAAGTACGTCCTTCCGATGTTCCAGAAGGTCCTTGCCGAGCGAACCGAGCAGATCGACGGCGGCATCAAGCGGGCCGAAGAGGCCCAGGCCGAAGCGAAGGCGGCGCTCGAGCAGTACCGCGCCCAGCTCGCCGAAGCTCGCACCGAGGCTGCGCAGATCCGTGAGGACGCGCGCACCCAGGGGCAGCAGATCATCGCCGAAATGAAGGCACAGGCTCAGGAAGAAAGCGACCGCATCGTGGCCGCCGGCAACAACCAGTTGGTTGCCCAGCGTCAGCAGATCGTCGCCGAACTGCGCGCCGATCTCGGCCGCACCGCGGTCGACCTCGCTGAGAAGG
>NZ_JBFUGT010000368.1:0-5856 GCF_056402775.1 Rhodococcus sp. P3_B8 | reverse complement strand
CGGCCACCTTGCGCCGCCGCGGTGGCCGCCACCCCGCTTCCACTCTTCTTCGCTCGCTTCGGCACCCAGGTTCACTCCGACGGAGGACAGCGCACATGACGACCGACACCGGCCAGCTCCGCCCAGCACATTCGAGCGAGCAGAGAGCGCCGGTCCTCTCGAGTGAGCATAACGACAAGGTCGCCGCCCTCTCCGACGGTGACGTCGACTTCCGCCTCGACGCGATCAGCGCCACTGACAGCGCCCGCGGGATCGTGCGTCTGACAATCTATCTGGTCGGCCACAGCGCCTCGCTGAGCACGATCATGCCGATGCTGCACTCGATGAATATCGAGGTGCTCGACGAGCGTCCCACCGAATTCACCCGTGGAGACGGATTGCAGTGCTGGCGGTACGACTTCCGACTCCAGATCGATCCGGCCGTCACCGACCGTATCGACTCGGGCACCCTCGCCGAGTCGGTCACGTCGACCTTGTGGGCGATCTGGACCCGCCAGATCGAAATCGACCGGTTCAACGCCCTGGTGTTGGGCGCCTCCCTGTCCTGGCGCGAAGCCGAGATGCTGCGGGCTTATGCCCGCTACTTGCGGCAGATTTCCCTTCCGTTCAGCCAGAGCTACATCTGCTCGGTGCTGCTGGACAATCCGGCGACCACCCGCGCCCTCGTCGCCCTGTTCACCCGCCGATTCCATCCCGCCACCGCCGCTTCCCTCGAACAACTCGAGCCGGACGTCGATGCCCTGAGCCAGGCCATCGACGCCGTCACCGGCCTCGACGCCGACCGGATCCTGCGCGCCTATTCCTCGCTGATCCAGGCCACCGTGCGCACCAACTACTTCGCCGACCGGGCCACCGAGGCGCTGACCCTCAAGCTGACCCCCCACGCGATCGGCGAAGCACCGCACCCGCGGCCGCTGAGCGAGATCTTCGTCTACTCCCGCCGCGTCGAGGGGATGCACCTGAGGTTCGGGAAGGTCGCCCGCGGCGGACTGCGGCACTCCGATCGCCCCCAGGACTTCCGCACCGAGATTCTCGGTCTGGCCAAGGCACAGTCGGTGAAGAACGCGGTCATCGTGCCCGCAGGAGCCAAGGGCGGATTCATCGTCAAAGAACCCGACCACAAAGCCGGAGGCCCCGCCCTCGACCGGGCGCGGCAACTCGACGAGACCGTCGTCTGCTATCGCATCTTCATCGGCGCACTGCTCGACGTCGTCGACAACCTCGACGTCACCGACCGTCGGGTGCTCGCCGATCCCGACGTGGTGCGGCACGACGGCGACGACACCTACCTCGTCGTCGCCGCGGACAAGGGCACCGCCACCTTCTCCGACCACGCCAACGCCGTCGCGTGCGCACGCGGCTTCTGGCTCGGCGACGCCTTTGCCTCCGGCGGATCCGTCGGCTACGACCACAAGGCCATGGCGATCACCGCCCGCGGCGCCTGGGAATCGGTCACCCAGCACTTCCGCGAACTCGGCCACGATGTCATGACAGCCCCGACGACCGTCGTCGGTATCGGCGACATGAGCGGCGACGTCTTCGGCAACGGCATGCTGTTGAGCCGGCAGCTGCAACTGGTCGCCGCGTTCGATCACCGGCACATCGTCGTCGATCCCACCCCCGACCCGGCCACCTCGTACGCCGAACGGGCCCGCCTGTTCGCACTCGACAGCTCGAGCTGGTCCGACTACGACCCCGCCGCGCTCTCGCCCGGCGGCTTCATCGTCCCGCGCACCGCCAAACGCATCCCCCTCACCCCCGAGGCCCGCACCGCGCTGGGCATCAGTCACACCGTCTCCGCGCCGACCCCGAATGAACTGATCACCGCCATCCTGAAGGCCCCGGTCGATCTGCTCTGGAACGGCGGCATCGGCACCTACGTCAAGGCCTCCACCGAAACCCACGCCGACGCCGGCGACAAAACCAACGACGCCGTCCGAGTCAACGGCAACCACCTGCGTGCCCGCGTGATCGGGGAAGGCGGAAACCTCGGACTGACCCAGCGCGGCCGCATCGAGTACGCCCGCGCCGGCGGCCGGATCAACACCGATGCGCTCGACAACTCCGCCGGTGTCGACTGCTCCGACCACGAAGTCAACATCAAGATCGTCCTCGATGCCGCCATCCGCAACGGTCGCCTCGACCCGAACGCACGCACCCCCCTGCTGGAATCAATGACCGACGACGTCGCCGACTTGGTCCTGGCCGACAACCGCAATCAGAACGAACTGCTCAGCATGGTCCGCGGCACCGGGAACAGCCAATTCCCCATGCACGCCCGGCTCATCAGCGAACTCGAGGAGACCACCGGCCTGGACCGGGACCTCGAGGCGTTGCCGTCCAAGGCGGCGATCCGGACACTGCACACCGAAGGTGCCGCACTGACCTCCCCGGAACTCGCGACCGTCGTCGCGCACGTGAAGTTGGCGGTCAAGGCAGCCGTGCTCGCCGGCAACCTGCCCGATGTCGACCACGTCCACTGGTTGTTGACCGACTACTTCCCCGACCGGCTCCGCCGCGACTTCGCCACCGAGATCAGCTCACATCCGCTGCGCCGGAACATCATCGCCACCGCACTGGCCAACGACATCATCAACGTCGGCGGACCCACCTACGTGATGCGAATGCGCGACGAGACCGGAGCCGACACCCCCGACGTGGTGCGGGCGCACCTGGTCGCCTCGGAAGTCTTCGGCATTCGGCAGCTGCGCGAGACCATTCGCCGTGCCGATCCGCAACTGCCCGCAGCCGCGGTCGCCGCACTGCAACGCGAGATCACCCGGCTGCTCGACCGGGCCACCCGGTGGTTCCTGACCAACCGACCACAACCGGTCGCCGTCGGCGCCGAGATCAGCCGGTACCAGGGCACGGTCACCGCACTGTCCACATCGATGCCCCAGTGGCTCTCCGGTCCGGACGCCGAAGAAGTACGCGCCAAAGCCGCCGCATTCGTCTCCTCCGGAGTCCCCTCCACCATCGCTGACCAGGCCGCGGGCCTGCTCGACTCGTTCAGCCTGCTCAACATCGTCGACGCCGCCGAACTCTCCCACGGCGCCGACCCCGAGGTGGTCGCGCCGGTCTACTTTGCGCTCTCGACCCACCTGCGGATCGGACAGTTGCTCACCGCGGTGTCCGCACTGACGCCCACCGACAAATGGGACTCCCTCGCCCGCCTCGCACTGCGCGACGAGTTGCACTCTGCACTGCGGGCGTTGACCCTCGACGCGCTTGCAGTCAGCTCCCCGGCGGATACCACCGAGCACCGAATCGCCGAGTGGTACTCGGTCAACCGATCACGAATCCACCGCGCCCACTCCGTCCTCGACGACGCCGACGCCGAGCTCGGGACGACGAAAACGATGTCCGCCCTCACGGTCGCGGCCCGTCAGATCCGCAGCATGGTGGGCGCACCTGGCAGCGGTTCATCCCGCGATATGGCCTCGCTGTTGATCGCACTCGACAACACACTCGGCACCCCCACCCGACCGGACCTCGAGGAATAGGCGGCACTCGCACATGACCGAACTTCCGGTCCGCCGCAACATTTCGGAGCACGACCGGCGCACACTCCGACAACGATGCACGGTTCGGGGGCGGTTACGGTGTCCACGACCGTGAGGGTCACCGATCGATTCCGAAGCCGCCAGATCGTCGGGCACGACTACTCCTCTGACGTACACCGTCACCGCCGCACCGACGGCCGTCCCCGCACGGATCGCGCAGCCGTGGCGCCCGATCACCAGACCGGCGCGGGCAGCGGCGAACACCGGCTCGCGCGGATGCATACGGAATCCACGCGGGTCGGCAGAGAACCGGAATCCGACGTCCCCGGCGAGGTTCGATCACAGTCGCCAGTGTCGAGTCGTAGCAGGTGACCGAGCCCCACGAACACCTGACAACACGGCGGAACCGCCACGAACCTCGACGGCATCATCCTCCGCTCGGCGAAATCCTCACTGAGCGAGCGGTTCCGGCCCATCACCGGCGCGCCGGGGGCACGCACGGTACGGCTCAGTCACACCTCTTCAACCCTTGAACCGTGCGCATACGTATGTATACTTATCGCATGGATTTGAAGCCGATTGCCTACGAGCCCTATGCAGATCCCGACGATTTCATCCGGGAGGTGACCGATCTGATCTGGATCAAGCGGGCGATCGGGCACATCCGGGAGAACTACGTGGACGATTCGATCGTCCACGGTGTGTACGGCACCTCGGTGACCCGCGAGGAGGTCATCCAGGGAAGCCTGATGCGCATCTCGAACACCCCCAACCGGGTCGGGCAGGCCGAGGACATCATTTGGGAGGCCCGTGGTGACGATGCCTTCCTCAGCTCGCACCTCGTACTGAGTACCGATCTGGAGAACCTCGACTTCCGCACCCGCGGGATCGCCAATTGCCTGTACCGCCGCGGCCGGATGGTGGAGGAATGGGTGGTCCGTGACGGCGTCGCGGTCGCCCGACAGCTCGGCCAGGACCCCGACGAGCTGGCCCGATTGAAGGCGTTTCGCGGATTCAGCGGTTCGATGGTCGAACCCGCCCCCGCCGATGTCATCGCCGTCGGTGACAGCGGTCCGCGCCCGGATGATCACCGGAACGAGGTGCAGATGGTGCTCGAATTCATCGAGGCAGTCTGGAATGGGCGTGAACTCGAACGAGTTGAAGAGTTCTGGATCCGGGATCTGGTCCTCAACACCATCGACGACCGCACGATCGTGCGCCCCGAGGGGTACCGGCGGGCGCTGCTGAGGATGCTGAGGCCGTTCCCGGGCGGAAGGTTCGAAGTTCGTGATGTCGTCACCCATGACTCACCGCGGTATGCAGGACTACGGGTGGCCGTCACCTGGAAATTCTCTGGACTCTACGATGGGGCAGCCGATTTCGGTCCGCTGACCGGCTCGCCCGTCGAGATCCTCGGCATCTCGCAATTCCTGATCCAGTCTGGCCGGATCGTCAAGGAGACCCGGGTCTACGACGACATTGCGACCCGCGCTCAAATCTTCGCTGCGCGCGGGGACGAGCCGTTCCTGAGCCCGAACATCTACTGAGGACGCCCGAGTGCGGTTGCCGCGGCCGGCGCCCCAGTGAACGCCGCAACCGTTCCACCGCTTCAGGCCGACTCCGTCCGAACCGAGACGGTCTGAAGCGGTACCTCGTGCATCGACGGTCGGGAGGACGCAGTACTTTCGACCGTCGGATCGATCCTCAGCGCAGCGCCATTCATGCCCCTGGCATCCCGCAAAGGTGAGCGGCCCATCGCGCACGTCCGAACCTGCCTCAGGGGGCACCCAGCCATTGAGGACGGCAAACCGTGCTGGGAATACGTCAGATCCCCAATAGCCGAAGTCGTCCCCCTATGTTGTGCCACCTCAACGCCCAGTGGTCCCCGGTGGGGTGGGTCAAGTCCCAGGGCGTGGTGTACGACGGTCGTCGCGTGACTCCTCGTGGGGTTATGCGGTCAGAGCCGCCGGCGTCACCTCCTCGGTAGGTTCGGGTGTTGCGTGGGTGCCGCGGGAGCGGGCGAGCACGTCGAGGCCGAGATAGCGGCGGGCTTCGATCCACTCGTCGTGCTGCTCGGCGAGGACGGCTCCGACGAGCCGGATGAGGGCGGTGCGATCGGGGAAGATTCCGACGACATCGGTTCTGCGGCGGATCTCCTTGTTCAGTCTCTCCTTTAACCGGCCTTCGCGTGTGGGTCAACCTCAGGTTCGCGATTTGGGTCAGCGGTCGAGCCGGTGAAGGTGATCGGTCAGTGCGTCTGCAACGCGGTGGTGGCGAGCAGCTTCGTCGGGCCAGCCGCGGTCGCAGGCATCGGCTTCGAGTGCCTGGACGTCGGTGCGTTGCGCCTCGAGCG
>NZ_JBFUGT010000367.1:0-5927 GCF_056402775.1 Rhodococcus sp. P3_B8 | reverse complement strand
GGCCACCCGCTACGACAAACTCGCCCTCACCTACCGCGCCGGATTCCTGCTCGCCGGCATCGTCGAGTGGCTCAAACTATTAGGAGACATGTCCTAGAGGGACGCGGCACCGCGGTACGGATCGCGGACGTCGATGCCCGCCTCCGTCCAGGCGTCGCGCAGTGCCCCGGCGCCGCGCAGCCGGACCCACGCCGCTTCGGTGCCGGTGAGCGGCACGACAGCGAGGAACCGCACGGCCTCCGCGGGTTCKGGCAGCGGGAGGTCCGGGACGGTCGATTCACCGAGCAGCACGGCGGTGAACGGTGCGTCCTTCCACAGCGGCTCCCCCAGGTCGAGCAGCGCGTCCTCGACGAGAACCACCCCTTCCACCGACGGCGCCGCCGCCAGGACCGCGAGGGTCCGCGCAACTCCCGATGCCACCCCGGCCCCACCGCGCAGGGTGAGGATCAGTTCGGCGCGGGGGCCACGGAGCGGGTCGGCCACCAGTTCGCCGGGGTCGCCCATCGGGTGCCGGGAGCACCCCAGGGTCACGTAGCGCACCAGCCCCTCTTCGTCGGGTGCGAACCGCAGCACGTCCAGCGGCTCGACGCCCAGGAACGTCACCGATGCCGCAGTCGGCTCCGGTCCCCCGATCTGCCCCAGCAGGTGCGCGCGAACGGAGGCCACAACGCTGTCAGTCACCCCGCAATCAAACCACCGAAGCCGCTCACCCGTCCTCCGGCCTCGCGAGCCGGTAGCGTCGGAGCATGGTCTCGGTACTCGCAGTGTCCGACGAGACGATCGAGTCGCTGTGGAGTTCGCAGGTGCGTGCCATGGACGTCGACCTGATCCTCGGTGCGGGCGATCTCCCGTTCGACTACCTGGAATATCTGATCGACGCGCTCGACGCGCCGTGCGTCTTCGTGCCGGGCAACCACGACGCCGACCTGTCCGGCTACTCCGCGGGACGTGTCGGATGGATGCGGGCGGGTCTGCCCTCGGCGTGGCCGGGACCCTGCGGCGCGGTCAACGCGGACGGCCGGATCGTGCGGATCGCGGGCCTGCGCATCGCCGGTCTGGGTGGATCGATCCGCTACAACGACGGCCCCAACCAGTGGACCGAGCGGCAGCAGCGGCGGCGGGCGCGCAACCTGGCGCTGACGAGTGCGTGGCACGCGCGCCGCTCGGGTGTGTCCGGCGTCGACGTGCTGCTCACGCACAGCCCGCCGCGC
This sequence comes from Rhodococcus sp. P3_B8, assembly GCF_056402775.1. NCBI lineage: Bacteria > Bacillati > Actinomycetota > Actinomycetes > Mycobacteriales > Nocardiaceae > Rhodococcus > Rhodococcus sp. P3_B8. Next base: position 4,716 of record NZ_JBFUGT010000367.1, on the reverse strand, counting down.
GGAGTGGGCGACCAGGAGGATCCACCGCACCGGGGTTTCGAGTGCTTCGAGACCCTGGCGGGCAGGTTGCAGGCCCGCGTCATGATCCACGGGCACGTCCACCCGTACGGCCGGGCGGCCGAGGACCGCACACTCGGCGCGACGACGGTGATCAACACCGTGGGATTCACCCTGATGGAGTTGGCCCCGGGCGCCGACCCCACCATCGTCAGGCGCCGGCATGGCACGTGACACCGGATTCCCCGCCGCCGACGCGGAAAACGACTTCACCCGCCAGCGCCGCCGCGCCGAGTTGTCGCGGCTGGTCAGCTGGCTGCGCCGCGAACCGGACGACGTCAACGAGATCCTGCCGTTCGACGAGGTGGTCGCTGCCGTCGGCCGGGTCGGGGAACGGTCGCTCGGCCTGCAGGTGATCCCGGTCAACTCCATCGTCGGGAGCGTCGACCGGACCCGCGACTTCGACCGGTTCTTCCGGCCCACGTCCACCCGGGTGCGCGAGCGCTGGCAACGGCTGGCGGCCGCGCAGCGCCGGGGGGAGTCGGTGCCGCCGATCCAGGTGTATCGGATCGGGTCCATGCACTTCGTCAGCGACGGCCACCACCGCGTCTCCATCGCGTACGCGATGCACTGGAGCACGATCGACGCCTACGTCACCGAGATCCAGACCAAGATCTCCCCCGACGGGATCGCGCAGCGCGGCGACCTGGTCATCAAGGACCACCGCCGCCTGTTCCTCACCCGGGTGCCGCTCAGCGGGCCCCAGCGGGCGGCCGTGGTCGTCACCGATCCCTGGGAGTACGCCGAGATCAGCCAGAGCGTCGAGGCCTGGGGTTTCCGGCTCATGCAGGAGGTGGGCGAATTCCTCAGCCGTGAAACCGTGGCCCGGCGCTGGTTCGGTGAGGAGTTCCTGCCGGTGGTCCGGATGCTGCGGGCCGCGGAGATGCTGCCCGACCACACCGACGCCGAGGCCTACCTGTGGGTGGCGCGGGAGCGGTACCGCCTTGTGCGCCAGCATGTCTGGAACGACGAGATCATCGCCGAGCTCAGCCACCTCGCACCGCGCAGGCACAAACCGGCTAGCCCGTGAACCGCACGACACGCTCGGGCGCCTCGGGGTGCGCAAACTTCAACAGTCGCCTGCCCTCCGCCTCGATCGCGGTGCGATGCGTCTTCGCGATGGTCGCCAACGGCTCCACGTCGAGTACCGCACGGGACTTCTCGACCACCGTCGTGGTGAACGCCGCGACCCTGCCGTTCACCAGGACGGCAGGTTTGATGATGCCGTTCTGGGTGAAGACCTTCTTCCGCACGTCGTCGTCGAGGAGGCGTCCGCGGTCCGCGTGCGAGAGCAGCACGTTGTCGAACGGCGCGAGGATGCGGACGGGGGCGGGGGTGCCCGGGTCCGGCCGGGGTGCGTCGGGAAGGTCGAAGAGTTCCGGACCCGCTTCGCCCTGGAACACCCGGAGTTCCGGCCGCAGCCGGTCGAAGACCTCCCCGAGCCGCGTCAGCCCCGACCAGGCCTGGGCGTCCCGCGCGCTCGCCGGGCCGAACGCGGCGAGGTAGCGCAACAGCATCGTGTCGATGGACGGCGCGGCGGACAGTGGACGACCCACCCACGACTCCAGCGTCGACAGCGCCGGTTGCCCGGACCTGCCCCAGAGCCCGCGCGGTGGAACCTGGACCATCGGGACCAGTCCCCGCACCCCGTGGGCGAGCGCGGCCCCGTCACGGCCGGGGAACCGCTCCTCGAGCAGGGGCCGCATCTGCGACTGCGTGCGGGGTTCGTCGCGCACCAATTCACGTCCCGCGGCGGCGAGGGCGCCGAGGTCGATCCCGTCGAGACCGGACCGGTGCTGTGTGTTGGTGTGTAGGTCGCGGTCGAGCAGCGGTTGCGTGAGCGGACGGAACGAGAGCGCGTCCGTGGCCGACAGGGCGAAGACCGTGCCGCGCATCGCGACAATCCGCACCACCGCGCGGTTCTCGATGAGGTCCGACAGCGACTCGGCGCGGAATCGTGTCAACCGCGTCCACAGTGCGAAATACGGCGGGGCCGGAGCCTGGGCTTGCAGTCCGCAGAGGTGCTCGATCATGTCGAGGGCGGACGCGTCCGAACGGCTCAGCAGCGATTGCCGGGCCAGTGTGGCCCGGCCCAACGCTCGATTCGACATGCGTTGAGACCCCACCGTGAACCCCTTCGTTAGTTAGCCCCAGTACCGTATTTGATTACGCCGTTCACCGACCCCTACAGGAGGACCCCATGGCCGCCGGATCGACAACCGCAGCCAGGGCTCTCCTGCCCGTCATGTGCTTCGTCGTGATGATTGTCGCCGTTCTGCAAACGTTGGTGGTGCCGATCGTCGGGACCATCGGCTCGCAACTCGACGTCGGCCCCACCGCCGTCGGCTGGCTCCTCACCGCGAACCTCCTCGCGGCCGCCACCGCGACGCCCGTCCTCGGCCGCCTGGCCGATCTCCGCGGCAAACGGCCCGTCCTGCTCGGGGTGCTCGTGGTCGTGCTGCTCGGTTCCCTCATCGGTGCGTTGTCGACGTCGGTAGGAGTGCTGATCTTCGCCCGCGTGCTCCAGGGCGTGTCGTTCGCGCTGTTCCCGATCGGCATCGCGGTCCTGCGTGACGAACTTCCCGCCGAGAAGCTGACCGGGGCGATGGGGATCTTCTCCGGCACCCTCGGATTCGGCGGATGCTTCGGCATCGTCCTCACCGGTGTGCTGGTCTCCGACGGCGCCGACTTCCACCGCATCTTCTGGCTGTCCTCGGCCATCACCGCCGCCGGACTCGTCCTCGCCTGGATCGCCATCCCCCGCCGCCCGCGCACCGGAACCGGATCCATCGACTGGATCGGCGCGGCCGCTCTGGCCGCCGGCCTGGTCCTCGTCCTGCTGCCGCTCGCCGAGGGCGGCACCTGGGGCTGGACGTCCCCCGTCACCATCGTCAGCGGAATCGCCGGAATCCTGGTCCTGATCGGCTGGTTCCTCTTCGAACGCAGGATCACCGACCCACTCGTCGCGCCCCGGCTGCTGACCAACCCGCCCGTCCTCGTCACCCACCTGTCCGCGCTCGTGGTCGGCATGTCGATGTTCGTGATGTTCCTGGGCAGCTCGTACTTCGTCCAGACCCCGCGCGCGGTGGCCGGATACGGCTTCGGGGCCACCGTCCTCGAGGCCAGCACCGTATACCTGCTGCCGGGCGCGATCAGCGGCGTCCTCGCCTCGATCCTCAGCGGAAAACTGATCCACCGCTTCGGATCCCGCGCCGTCCTCATCGCCGCGAGCGTCGTCGGCGTCAGCGGTTTCGTCGTGTTCGTCTTCGCCCACGACCGCACGTGGGAAGTCATCGCGGCCATCCTGCTGGTCAACACGTACATCAGCCTCGCGTACGCGTCGCTGCCGTCACTGCTCGTGGCCGAGGTCCGGCAGGACGAGACCGGCGTCGCGAACAGCATCAATTCCATCGCCCGGTCCGTGGGCAGTTCCGTCGCCAGCGCGCTGCTCGCGACCCTGCTCGCCGGCATCACCATCGACGGAACGGACGTCCCGACCGAATCGGCGTACGTGATCGCGTTCGTCGTCGGCGCGACCGCCGCCGCCCTCGCCGGGCTGCTGCCGTTCTTCGGGATCACGCGCACCACCCGCACCCCCTCCGACGAGGAGGAGGACGAGGTCCACGCGACCGCCCTCGCGGCCGAGTGGGGCACCGTCGGTGGCCTCGGCGGAGCGAACACCCGCGGTTCGGGTGAGCGCCCCGCTCAACGGGTGAGGTTCGCTCCCGAATCCTGATCGAACAGGGCGATCTTCGCCCGGTCGAACCACAGTTCCACCGGCCTGCCGTGCGCCGCGGACGATTCGGTCGACAACCGGGCGACCAGCTGCCCGCCGCCCGCGACCGCGGTACCCGAGTCTGCGGCGAGCTCCTCGAGTTCCCGGGAGGTCACCTGCGGCCCCTCCGCCGTGAAATAGGCGTACTTGTCCGAACCCATCGACTCGAGCACCTCGATGTTGGCCGTGAAGGTGCCACCGGCCGCTCTCTGCCCCTCGTCGACGAGCCCCACGTCCTCGAAGTGCTCGGGACGGATCCCGACGACGACGTCCTTCGCCGTGTTCGACGACCCGATCTTGTCGCGTGTCTCCGGGGGCAACGTGAACTCGCCGAGCGGCGTCGACACCCCGTCGGCGGTGAGCTGCCCCGGGAAGAAGTTCATCGACGGCGAGCCGATGAACCCGGCGACGAACAGGTTGTTCGGGTGGTCGTACAGATCCTGCGGCGCCCCGATCTGCTGAACCACACCGCCCCGCAGCACCACCACCCGATCGCCGAGGGTCATSGCCTCGRTCTGGTCGTGCGTGACGTASACCRTGGTGGYGCCGAGTCGCTGTTGCAGCCGGGCGATCTCGGTGCGCATCTGGACGCGGAGTTTGGCGTCGAGGTTCGACAGCGGCTCGTCCATCAGGAACGCCTTGGGGCTGCGGACGATCGCCCGGCCCATCGCGACCCGCTGCCGCTGTCCGCCCGACAGATTGGCCGGTTTGCGATCGAGGTGCTGGGTGAGGTCGAGGATCTTGGCGGCGTTGTCCACCTTCGCCGCGATGTCCGACTTCGACATCTTCGCCAGCGTCAGCGGGAACGCGATGTTCTGCCGCACCGTCATGTGCGGGTACAGCGCGTACGACTGGAACACCATCGCGATGTCGCGGTCCTTCGG
>NZ_JBFUGT010000366.1:0-5930 GCF_056402775.1 Rhodococcus sp. P3_B8 | reverse complement strand
GGTCCGAGAGGAGGTAGAGGTAGCCGTCGCGGCTGAAGTCGATCTCCTGGTGGTACTCCTGCGCGAACCGCGAATACACGTCGAGTCCGCGCAAACCGATCGCGATGTTGGCCTCGTTGCTGAAGGAGGCGCGAACACCGCCGGCGGCCTTGCAGGTCGAGCCGCAGGCCAACTCGTCCTTTTCCAGGAGGACGACATCGGAGACCCCGGATTCGGCGAGGTGGAACGCAATGCTGGCGCCGATGACGCCGCCGCCGATCACGACGACGGATGCCTGTTCGGGAAGTTCCTTGCTCATGTCGTCCTCTTCTTTCCTTCGAGAGTAGTGATGTGATGCCCGACCGGTTTCCGGGACACCTGACGAACGACCGGGTCGATGACTTTGCCTGGAGGAATGGCGCGCGCCCACTGACCGGAGTGGGGTCACACAGTTGCGCGTGGGGGGTTCCGAACCTTTTAGAACGCGGCGTTCTGCGGGGAACGCCCGCGGAGCACCATGGCTTCGCGCACGCGCTCCTGGGCGGTGGTGCGGGCCACCTCGTGGGTGGTTCGACCCTGAGCCTTCGACGCATCGAGGGTGTCGATGGTGCTGGCGCGCAGCTTGTTCGAGATGTTGTCGAACACGGCTGCCGGTTCGGGGCGGATTCCGGAGTAGCGGGCATCCATCGCCACGGCTGCGGCGACCACACCGCCGGCGTTGGCGATGAAATCCGGAACCACGGTCACGCCGCGGTCGAACAGCACCGACTGTGCTTCGGGGCTGCTCGGCAGGTTTGCGCCTTCGACGACGATCTTGGCCGGCAACGTGCGGGCGAGATCGGCGTCGATGACGTCCTGCAACGCCGCCGGGATCAGGATGTCCGCGATCACCGAGAGTTCTTCCCCGGCAGCGAGAGGCTTGGCGTCGGAGTACTGGTCGACGAGTCCGTCACCGTACTGATCGCGCAGATCGAGCAAGGTGGCGACGTCGAGCCCGTCCGGGTTGTGGATGCCGCCCTGCGAGGTGGACACAGCGACGATGGTGGCCCCGAGTTCCGCGAGGCGCTTCGCGCTCGCAGCTCCGACCGCTCCGAAGCCCTGGATGGACACGCTCAGCGAACCGGTGGACAGGCCGAGGGCCTGCGCGGCGGCGTCGGCCGACTCCGCGACACCGTGGCCGGTGACCCCGAGCTGGTCGTACGGGAGCCCACCGAGCGCGTGGGGGGTGCCCACCGCGCCGCCGCGTCCGCCGACCTCGTCGAGCATGATCGCGGCGTCCTTCTCGGTCAATCCCACGTCGAGCCCGAAGACGTACTCCTCGGGGACCTCGTTGCGGAGTGCCCGGACGAAGGCACGCAGGACCGCCTCCTTGGAGGAGGCAGTCGGGTCGGCCCAGATGCCGGCCTTGGCCCCGCCGTAGAACAGGTCGACCCCCGCCCACTTCCAGGTCATGTTGCGGGCCAGCCTGGCGACCTCGCCGACACTGACCGTGGTGGACATGCGGGTGCCGCCCTTGCCCATTCCGCGGGCGGTGTTGTCGATGACGAGAACGCCGCGCATGCCGGTGCGTGCATCGGAGACACACACGACCTTCTCCGGACCCCATTCGTCGATCAATTCGAACATCGTCGTTGCTCCTCGTGCGATTCGATAGGGGGATGTCAGCCGAAGTTGACGCCCTGAGCCAGGGGCAGCTCGCGGGAGTAGTTGATGGTGTTGGTCGCGCGGCGCATGTAGGCGCGCCAGGCGTCCGAGCCGGATTCGCGGCCGCCGCCGGTGGTCTTCTCGCCGCCGAACGCGCCGCCGATCTCGGCGCCGGACGTGCCGATGTTGACGTTGACGATGCCGCAGTCCGAACCGTCGGCGGCGATGAACCGCTCCGCCTCACGCTGGTCGGTGGTGAAGATCGACGACGACAGACCCTGCGGGACGTCGTTGTGCAGGGCGATCGCTTCCTCGAACGTGTCGTAGGTCAGCACGTAGAGGATCGGGGCGAAGGTTTCGTCCTTGACGATCTCGCTCTGGGCCGGCATCCGCACGATCGCCGGCTCGACGTAGTACGAGCTTTCGCTGCTCGGGCGGCGCTTGCCGCCGACGAGGATCTCGCCGCCCTGCGCGACAGCCTTGTCGAGGGCTGCGGTCATGTTGGCGTGGGACTTGCCGTCGATCAGCGGGCCCACGAGGGTGCCGTCGGCGAACGGGTCGCCAATCGGGAGGYGGCCGTAGACCTGGGAGATCCGGTCGATCAGCTCGTCGGCGATGTCCTGGTGGACGATGATGCGGCGCATCGAGGTGCAGCGCTGGCCGGCGGTGCCGGCTGCGGCGAAGACGATTCCGCGGGTGGCGATGTCGAGGTCCGCCGACGGGGTGACGATCGCAGCATTGTTTCCGCCGAGCTCGAGGATGGCGCGGCCGAACCGGGCGGCGACGCGGGGAGCGATCTGCTCGCCCATCCGCTCGGAACCGGTCGCGCTGATCAACGGCACCTTCGGGCTGTCGATCAGGGCCTGGGTGTCGGCGGCACTCGCCGAGACGAGAACATTCAGGTTGGCCGGGGCGCCGGATTCTTTTGCGGCACGGTCGAACAGCGCCGAGCAGGCGGCGGCGGTGAGGGTGGTCAGCTGCGCGGGCTTCCAGATCACCGAGTCACCGCAGACGATGGCAAGAGCCAGGTTCCAGGACCACACCGCGGCGGGGAAGTTGAACGCCGAGACGACACCGACGACACCGAGCGGGTGCCAGGTCTCCATCAGTCGGTGTCCGGGACGCTCCGAGGGCATGGTGCGGCCGTCGAGCTGCCGGGACAGACCGACCGCGAAGTCGCAGATGTCGATCATTTCCTGGACCTCGCCGAGGGCCTCCGAGCGGATCTTGCCGACCTCGATGCTGATCAGGTTGGCGACGTCTTCCTTGTGCTCGGTGAGCAGTTCGCCGAGGCGTTTGATCAGGAATCCGCGGACCGGGCCGGGAACGGTGCGCCACTGCAGGAAGGCCTCGTGGGCGGCATCGATCGCGGCCTCGACGTCGGCGGCGTCTGCGGCGGGATAGTCGAAGAGGCTCTCCCCCGTGACCGGTGAGCGGGTGGTGATGGTGTTCTCGATCCCTGCGGTATCGAGTACGGCCGGGTCGACCCCACATCGCTGCAGGCTGGTGCGTGCGAGCGTGCGCAGTTCGTCGGTGGTGGGCAGAGCGATGGTCTCGGCGACAGCGGTGCTCATTTACTTGACTCCTTGGGTAGCGATGGGTGCCGGTTCTTCGATGGGTCCGCGGATTCCCAATTGGGTGGCAACGTGATCGCGGGAAGCGCGGCGGATCCCGTCGTAGAGCGTGTACGGGTTGTGCAGTGTGCGGCCCAGAACTCCTTCCATCCAGGCGGCGTCGATATCGGTCGTCGACTGTGTGGTGTCCTTGTGTCCGTCCGAGGTCAGGTTGGACTGGAAGATCCCGGCCGCGGATTTCGGCAGGAAGTCCTCGTAGACGATCGGCTCCGGGCGGACCCAGCCCTGATCGATCAGATCCTGTAGCGATCGTCCGGGCATCGTGCCGTTGCGTTGCTTGTCGGTGTCGACCCGGTAGGTGAAGTACGCCAGATCGTGGAGCGCGAGCCCCTGTTCGGTGGCGGGCACCTGCTGGTTCCACAGCTCCGCAGCGATCTCGTTGCGTACCTCGGCCGACACCGGCGCGGTCGCGGCCGCCTCCCTGACCGCCTGCTCGATCTCGACGGTCAACCGATCGTAGACCTCGCGGCCGCGGACCGTGGCTGCGATACCGCGGGCCTCGACCTCACCGAAACGCACTCGCAGTGAACCCTTCTCGACGGCGCCGTCGGCCTCTCGGAACACCCGCGGKTCGGCGAGAGCCCGGAACGAGGTCTGCCGCAGCAGCAGATCCGGACCGGCCCACCGCGGCGGACCCTGAATCGTGTCGATCATGTCGATCCGGCGACGCTCCATGCGGGCGTAGAGATCGTCGATGTCGAGCACGCGAGGGGTCAGGTGGTTGATGTGTGTGCTGGTGACGCCACCGATATCGGCGGCCACCGAGGAGACCTCCTCGAGTTCGCGGTACCAGGCGCGGTCGACGGCCTCGGTGGACAGCTTGAATGCCGCTGTGGCCAACGTCAGGAACATCTCCGCGTCACCGGAATTCAGCCCCCGGTACTCGGTCGCCCGGTCGGCGAGGACCAGCAGTTCGGTGGTGAACAGCTTGCGCTTGGCGAGGAAACTTTCCAGGCGTTGCTGCAGATCGGCGCTGAAGAAGCGGCGATCCGAGGGCACCAGCATGGAGGTGAACACCCGGAAGGGGTTGCGCGCCAGTTCGTCCGGGTCCGTCGGACGGAAAGCCGTCGAGACGACCGGGACGGAACTGGCAGCGGCCTCGCGCAGGTCGTAGAACCCGACCGGGTACATGCCCATGGCCGCGAACACGCGGGCGACCTGGGCCATCTCCTGCGGGGTGCCCACTCGGATGGCTCCGTGACGTTCGGCGGTGACCCGGGCAATGGAGCCCAGACGTTCTGCGCTCGCACCGAGATTCGACAGCACGGTGTCGTTGACGGCCTGCGATACCTCGAGCAACGTGGTGTATGCGGGAACTTCCTTCCCGTACATGTGCGAGAGACGGCGAGCGAACTCGGCGCGCAGTTCCCACTGCTGGGTGATCGGCATGGCGTGCAACTCCAGGGTCGATGAGGATCGGGTGAGATCGAGATCGTGGTCGCCGGCCGGCTCAGAAGAGCTCCGACGTGTCCGACGTCTCGTTCCGCACGTTCATCGTGGTCCGCGGAAATGAATAGCACCAGCGAAGAAAGTTAGCCACTACCGTTTAGAATCTCTATATGAATATGAGCTTGGCGCACCTCGTCGCACTCCGAGAGCTGGCCCGGCGTGGAACGATGGTCGCGGTCGCCGAGGAACTCGGGTACACCGCGGGCGCAGTATCGCAGCAGATCGCAGCCTTGGAGAAAGCCGTCGGCTCCCGGCTCGTCACCAAGGTGGGTCGCAATGTCGTGCTCACCGATTCCGGCACCGTTCTGGCCGAGCATGCGGTGAAAATCTTGAGCGCGGAACAGAGGGCCCTCGACGCGCTGCGCGCGGTGCACGACGACGTCGCTGCGCCTCTTCTTCTCGGCACCTTCGGTAGTACCGCYGCAGCGTTGTTGCCACCGGTGGTGGCCGCAGCGCAGCGCAAGTACCCGCATCTCGCCCTGAGCAGCCGCGAACTCGACGTCGACGACGCCGCCACCGCCGTCCAACGCGGTCAGGTCGACGTCGCATTCGGGCTGGACTACCCCAATTCACCGATGCCCCGCACACCGGATATCGAGATGATCACCCTGCGCAGCGAGCGATTCGGGCTCGCCGTCTCCTCCGGCGCCTACGGCATCCGCACCGAGGGGACCATCGATCTGCGCGAGGCCGCGGAGTGGAACTGGATTCTGCCTCCCGCGGAGACCCAGTTCGGTCGCGCTGTCCGCATCGCCTGCCGTCAGGAGGGTTTCGAGCCGATCGTGCGGCACGAAATCGTCGATACCGCGGTGTCTCTGGCGCTGGCCGGAAAGGGGCTGGGGGCAGCGCCGGTCACCGACATGATGATCAGGCTCAACAGTTCGGTGCCGATCATCCGCGTCGACCTCGAGCAGGAGATCGGTCGGCGAATCGTCCTCATACGCCTCGCCGGCTCGGAGACCAGGCCTACGGTGCGGGCCATCACCGACATCGTTCGCGCCGCGGTCGACCCGGCGTCGACGGCTGCCGAGAAGATCTGATCGCCCGATCGGACGCAGCGGTCAGGTCTGCTCGCCGTTGCGGCCCTCTTCGGTTCCGAGGTGCTCGAAGATGAAGCGCCCGAGGGTGAGGCCGACATGCAACTCGAGGCGCTGCGCACCCACCGAGAGATCGAGGCCGGTGATTTCCTCGATCTTCGCGAGGCGGTAGTACAGCGTCTGACGG
>NZ_JBFUGT010000365.1:0-5952 GCF_056402775.1 Rhodococcus sp. P3_B8 | reverse complement strand
CCAGTACTTCCTGCAGCACGTCAACCAGAACACCGTCTTCTTCCACAACCTGGACGAGAAACTCGACTACCTCGTGGAGGAGAACTACTACGAGCCCGAGGTCCTCGACCAGTACTCGCGCGCGTTCGTGAAGTCGCTGATCGATCACGCCTACGCCAAGAAGTTCCGCTTCCCGACGTTCCTGGGCGCGTTCAAGTACTACACCTCGTACACGCTGAAGACGTTCGACGGCAAGCGCTACCTGGAGCGGTTCGAGGACCGTGTCTGCATGGTCGCGCTCACGCTCGCCGCCGGCGACGAAGAGCTGGCGACCAAGCTCGTCGACGAGATCATCGCCGGCCGGTTCCAGCCCGCCACCCCCACGTTCCTCAACTCCGGCAAGAAGCAGCGCGGCGAGCCCGTGTCCTGCTTCCTGCTGCGTATCGAGGACAACATGGAGTCGATCGGCCGCTCCATCAACTCCGCCCTGCAGCTGTCCAAGCGCGGCGGCGGAGTTGCGTTGCTGCTCAGCAATGTTCGCGAGCACGGTGCCCCGATCAAGAAGATCGAGAACCAGAGCTCCGGTGTGATCCCGATCATGAAACTGCTCGAGGATTCCTTCTCGTACGCCAACCAGCTCGGCGCGCGACAGGGTGCGGGCGCGGTGTACCTGCACGCGCACCACCCGGACATCTACCGCTTCCTCGACACCAAGCGGGAGAACGCCGACGAGAAGATCCGCATCAAGACGCTGTCGCTGGGTGTGGTCATCCCGGACATCACGTTCGAGCTGGCGAAGAAGAACGAGGACATGTACCTCTTCTCGCCGTACGACGTCGAGCGCATCTACGGTGTCCCGTTCGCGGACGTCAACGTCACCGAGAAGTACTACGAGATGGTCGACGACAAACGGATCCGCAAGTCGAAGATCAAGGCGCGCGAGTTCTTCCAGACCATCGCAGAGCTGCAGTTCGAGTCGGGCTACCCCTACATCATGTTCGAGGACACGGTGAACCGGGCCAACCCCATCGAGGGCAAGATCACCCACTCCAACCTGTGCTCGGAGATCCTGCAGGTCTCGACGCCGTCGCTGTTCAACGACGACCTCTCCTACAGCGAGGTCGGCAAGGACATCTCCTGCAACCTCGGTTCGCTGAACATCGCGAAGACCATGGACTCGCCCGACTTCGCACGCACCATCGAGGTGTCGATCCGCGCCCTCACCGCGGTGTCCGATCAGACGCACATCTACTCGGTGCCGTCGATCGAGCAGGGCAACAACGACTCTCACGCCATCGGCCTCGGGCAGATGAACCTGCACGGGTACCTGGCCCGTGAGCGGATCTTCTACGGCTCCGACGAGGGCATCGACTTCACGAACATATACTTCTACACCGTCGTGTTCCACGCGGTGCGGGCGTCCAACCGGATCGCCATCGAGCGGGGCACCCACTTCAAGGGCTTCCCGCAGTCCAAGTACGCGTCCGGCGAGTACTTCGACAAGTACACCGATCAGGTGTGGGAGCCGAAGACGGAGCGGGTGCGTCAGCTGTTCGCCGAGTCCGGTGTGCACATCCCGACGCAGGACGACTGGCGCGAGCTGAAGGCGTCCGTGCAGAAGTACGGCATCTACAACCAGAACCTGCAGGCCGTCCCGCCGACGGGGTCGATCTCATACATCAACTACTCCACCAGCTCCATCCACCCGGTGGCGTCGAAGATCGAGATCCGCAAGGAAGGCAAGATCGGCCGCGTCTACTACCCGGCGCCCTACCTGACCAACGACAATCTGGAGTACTACCAGGATGCCTACGAGATCGGGTACGAGAAGATCGTCGACACCTATGCCGCGGCGACGCAGCACGTCGATCAAGGGCTGTCGCTGACCTTGTTCTTCAAGGACACCGCCACCACCCGCGACATCAACAAGGCGCAGATCTACGCGTGGCGCAAGGGCATCAAGACGCTGTACTACATCCGGCTGCGTCAGATGGCTCTGGAGGGTACCGAGGTCGAAGGTTGCGTTTCCTGCATGCTGTAGGCGGCTCCGCCGCCCGTGAGTACTTGTCAACCGCCGGCGGTTGATAAGTACTCACAGCCGAACGAAGTGAGGAATCAATGGTCAAGCTGGTGAGTCGCGTATCCGCGATCAACTGGAACCGCGTCCAGGACGAGAAGGACGCCGAGGTGTGGGACCGTCTCGTCGGCAACTTCTGGCTGCCCGAAAAGGTGCCGGTGTCCAACGACATCCCGTCGTGGGGGACGCTCACGCCGCAGGAGAAGCAGCTCACGATGCGGGTGTTCACGGGGCTGACGCTCCTCGACACCATTCAGGGCACCGTGGGCGCCGTCAGCCTCATCCCCGACGCCATCACCCCGCACGAAGAGGCGGTGTACACCAACATCGCGTTCATGGAGTCGGTGCACGCCAAGAGCTACAGCTCGATCTTCTCGACGCTGTGCTCCACCCGCGACATCGACGACGCCTTCCGCTGGTCCGAGGAGAACCCGAACCTGCAGCGCAAGGCCGAGATCGTCATGGACTACTACCAGGGCGACGAGCCGCTCAAGCGCAAGGTGGCCTCCACCCTGCTCGAGAGCTTCCTGTTCTACTCCGGCTTCTACCTGCCGATGTACTGGTCGTCGCGGGCGAAGCTCACCAACACCGCCGACCTCATCCGCCTCATCATCCGTGACGAGGCCGTGCACGGGTACTACATCGGCTACAAGTACCAGAAGGGTCTCGAGCAGCTCACCGAGGCCGAGCGCGACGACCTCAAGAACTACACGTTCGAGTTGCTCTTCGAGCTCTACGACAACGAGGTCGACTACACCCAGGACCTCTACGACGAGGTGGGCCTCACCGAGGACGTCAAGAAGTTCCTGCGGTACAACGCCAACAAGGCGCTGATGAACCTCGGCTACGAGGGTCTGTTCCCGAAGGACGAGACGGACGTCAACCCGGCGATCCTGTCGGCGCTCTCACCCAACGCGGACGAGAACCACGACTTCTTCTCCGGCTCGGGCAGCTCCTACGTCATCGGCAAGGCCGTCAACACCGAAGACGAGGACTGGGACTTCTAGAGCGACCCGCTCGGGACTTCTAGAGCGACCCGCTCGGGACTTCTAGAGCGACCCGCTCGGGACTTCTAGAGCGACCCGCTCGGGACTTCTAGAGCGACCCGCTCGGGACTTCTAGAGCGACCCGCTCGGGACTTCAGAGCTGTCGCCCGATGTCACACCGGTTCAGTTCGACTGCACCGGTGTGACATCGGGCGAACTGCGTTCAGCGGCGGAACCACGCCTCGGGCTCGTCCTGCAGCGCCTTGTCGAGCCGCAGTCGCGACGACGGGGTCAGATCCGGCGGCAGCGCGTCGGGGGAGAACCAGGCGACGTCGTGGTTCTCGTCGTCCGACACGGTCGCCTGCCCGCCGACGTACCGCGCGAGGAAGCACACGTCGAGATACTGCGCGACGTCGCCGTTGGGGTAGGTGATCGGGTCGGTGACGTCGACGCTCGTGATCCGGACCAGTTCCGCGTCCACGCCGGTTTCCTCGCGTACCTCACGCAGCGCCGCGGGTCCGGGTTCCTCCCCGGGTTCGAGGATGCCGGACACGACGGCCCATTTTCCGTTGTCGACGCGCCGGGTCAGCAGCACCCGGCCGTCGGCGTCGCGCACCACGACACTCACCCCGGACAGCCACAGCGGCGCAGTGCCGACATGGCCGCGCAGGGCGGTGACGAACTCGGGGACGGGCACCGGGCCTCCTAGCCGACGTAGCCGTTCAGCGTGTTCCGCAGGTCGGTGAGCATCGCGCGCGCGGCGACGACACCGTTTCCGCCCCACACGTCACCCTCCACGGCGAAGACCCGCTTGTCGGAGGCCGCCTCGAGGTCTTCCCATGCCTCACCGGACATGACATCCTCCGCGTGCGCGGTGCCCTCCTCGCCGTCCAGGGCGGCGTAGATGAGGTCGCCCTCGGCCTGGTCGATGTCGGATTCGGTGATCGGTTCGGTGACTGCGCCGTCGAGGTTCTGATAGGCGGGCCGCCGTACTCCGGCGTCGGTGAGGACCTGGCCGGCGAACGTGGCCGGACCCTCGACCTCCATGCTGTCGGCGTCGAAGCGGACGACGGACGCTTGTGTCTGCGCTGCGTCGATGTCGACGCCGAGTTGCCTGGCGTCCTGCTGGTACTGCTCGAGCGCGGCCGTCGCCGCGTCGGCCCGGCCCAGGGCATTGCCGGCGAGGAGGAACTGCGCCTTCCAGTACACGGGGTCGGAGCCGACGAACACGGTGGGCGCGATGGGGGAGAGCGCGCCGTACAGCTGGTCGGACGCCGGAYTCGATCCGAGGATCAGGTCCGGGTCCGCCTGCGCGATCTTGTTCACGTCCGGGGCGTCGACGGATCCGACGCCCGGGATCTCGGAGATGCCCGTGCCGAGGTAGCCGGGCTGAGGTGAGTCCCCGTCGACGGTCGCCGCGCCGACCACGTTCTTCCACAGACCGAGTGCGCACACCGCGTCCAGTGCGGCGCTGTCGAGCACCACGATCCGCTGCGGATCCGACGGAACGTCGCTCTCGCCCTTCGTGTGGACCACCCGGTGCGTCGAGCCGGCCGCGAGTGCGGCGTCGACAGGGGCCGGCTCGGCGCAGGCGGTCGTGGTGTCCCGCTCGATGCCGACCACACCGGCTCCGGCGATCTGCGTGGTGGTCCGGACGATGGACGCTGCGGGATCGTCGTCGGACGGTTGAGAGCAGCCGGCGACTGCGAGCACAGCGACGGCGGCGACGAGACCGGTGGACGCGCGGCGGGCGGAAAACCTACGAGGGGACAATTCGGCGACTTCCTGTGTGTGCGGGCGCGTTCAGGTTAGCCGCTGTGCTTGTCCACCCCGAACGTGTCCGACAGGTCGTCGAGGATGAGGTGCGCGCCCTGGATGCTGACCGGCGACATCCAGCGGGCGTCGTCGACGTCGATCTTGCGTCCCTTCAGCGTCTGCCACAGCGGGCTCTCCAGGAACGGCTTCGCCGCTTCGGCGCTCTTGCCGGCCGGGTCCTGCCAGGTGCTGACGAGGATGGCGTCGCCCTCCGCCTCGCTGATCAGCTCGGGGCTGATGGCTTGCATGATGTTGTCGGGGTCGGCCGGATCGGGGCCCTGGCTCTGCGGACGAGCGAGCCCGGCGTCCGAGAGGACGATCCCGCTGAACGAAGTGGTGCGGTAGAGGCGTGCCGTCGGCTCGCCCGCGAACCGGACGACCGAGATCACCGGATTCGACGCCGTGTCATTGATCTCCGCGCCGACGGCCACGGCCCGCTCCTCGTAGGCGCCGATCTTCTGCTCCGCGAGTTCTTCCTTGCCCAGTGCCTTGCCGACGAGACGGATGTTGTCCTTCCAGGTGGGCCCGGTCGTCTCGGTGAAGATGGTCGGCGCGATCGCGGACAGTTGCTCGTAGTTCTTTCCGTCGCGCACCTCGGCGGAGATGATCAGGTCGGGTTGCAGCGCGGCGATCTGCTCGAGGCTCGCGGTGCTGACCTTGCCCACCGACTCGGCTTCCGCCGCGAACTCGTCCCGCGAGGCGCCGAGGTAGTCGGGCAGGCCGGGTTCGCGGTAGTCGACGTATCCGACGAGTGGCGCCTCGAGGAGGAGGACGGCGTCGGTGAAACTGTTGTCGAGTGCCACGATGCGCTGCGGCGCGGCCGGGATCTCGGTGCTGCCGCGGAAGTGGTCGACGGTGCGGGGGAACTGCCCGGTCGACGAGGTGGTGCTCGACGCGGCGGCGGAGTCGTCACTGCTGGAGCAGGACGTGATCGAGAAAGTGGCTGCAGCGGCTAGTGCGACCGCGCCGGCGACTACCCGGCGTCGGGAGAGAACGTTCACATGAAGCTCCTGATCGAAAGTTAGGTGAGCGAAACCTTAACACCGGGGTTTCGGCGTGTCGGAGCCTTCGTGTCGCACGCGACGACCGGTCGCG
>NZ_JBFUGT010000364.1:0-5968 GCF_056402775.1 Rhodococcus sp. P3_B8 | reverse complement strand
GCTCATGCGTTCGTGTGCGAGCAGGGGCAGCAGAACAGGATAGTTCTGCAACAGCAGTGAGACCACCGCCGTCAGTACCAGCGGCCACCGAATCCCGGGGTCGCGTAGAGCGTAGCGGAACCCGTCCAGCACGGACGCGTGTGACGACGTCTCGGTTGTTTGTGTTCCGGCGACGGTTCGCTCGGTGTGCAGGTCCCGGGTTCGCATCAGGGCAAGTGCGCCGAGAATTACGAGGTAGGAGAGTGCGTTGGCGAGAAAGCACCAGGACAAGCCCACCGTGGAGGCCAGCAGCCCCGCGATCGCCGGGCCGACCAGCCGCGACGTCGTCATCAGCGTCGAATTGAGCGCAACTGCATTTGCCACTCGTTCGCGGCCAACCATCTCGAACACGAAGCTTCGCCGGGCAGGGTTGTCTACTGGCTGTACGAGCCCGACGCAGGCAGCCACGGTCAACGCCAACGGAACTGTCAGAGTGCCGATCGCGGACATCGACCACAAGATCGCCGCCAGTGCCGCTTGTACCGCCTGGGACACGAGCAATACATTGCGGAGCGGCAACCGCTCGAGCGTTGCACCGATCCAGGGAGCCACCACCAGCAGCGGCAAATACATCAGTAAGGTCACCATGCCGAGCGYGACACCGCTGCCGGATTCGTYGAGGACGAACAGGGCCAGTGCGAGGGTCTGCATCCATTGTCCGGTAGCGGAGACGAGTCGGCCCACGAAGAACAGGCGGAAGTTGCGTACCCGCAGTGACGTGAACGGGCGCCGGGCACCCGTTCGTAGGGTGTCAGTTGGCAATGTCGCGCCACCTTACGGGTTGCCGATAGATGTCGGGGAAATGAGTCCTGACGTACTTGTGGAACTCTCTGATGTGCTGGCGCATTGCCCAGCGGGCACCCTCCGCGTCGTGTGTACCAATCGCGTCGGCCACGGCCGAGTGCGCACGCAACACCGCTTCTCGGCGCTCGATGGGGTAGCTGATGCCCAGGGGCATCCCGTCGGTGATCGCGTGCAGCGACGAGACCAACAACGCGAACATCTCGTTGTCGGCCGCAGCGGCGACGATGTCGTGGAATCGGTCGTTCTCGGCGATGAAATTCTCCTCGTCGGCAAGGAACGCTTCCATGCCCCGCACCGAATCGACGATTTCCTGTACGACATCCGCGGTTGCGAATTCAGCTGCTCGACCGGCCAGTTCGGGCTCGAGCAACTCGCGTGCGTCGACCAGTGCGCTGAACGGCATGGACCGAAGCTGGAAGAACAACCCGAGCATGCTGGCGAGGTCGTGGGCATCCGGCTCCGCGACGATGGGACCGCCCTGTGGTCCGGCCTTGACTATGATCACGCCACTCATCTCCAGGAAGCGCAGCGCCTCGCGCAGGGTACCGCGGCCCACGTTGAAGCGAACCAACATTTCGCGCTCACGGTCGAGACGGGTACCGGGGCGCAACCTGCCGGTGGTGATGTCGTCGACGATGTGCTGAGCGATGGACAGGGCAGCCTTGTACGCGCGCCGTGTCGTCGGCCGCCTCCGTGGCTGCCGATCTGTTTCGGGCGGACTATCCACTCCGGGGTCGTTCACATCGGTGATCATGGCCACTCCATTCTCCAACACGGTCCTATCATTATGCTAATTGGATTCGAGGCGGGCGCGTGGTTCGCTTCCTGCGGCTACCCGACTCTCGCTGCGCGCTACGGCTGGTGCGACGGCGATAGAGCCTGTGACCATAGGCTTCGGTGCTTTTGTGTAACGCGAGTCGACTCCGCGCCAAGCTGCGGTGTCGACCGGCCGTTATCCGTCGCTTTGGCGATTGACCCTCGCGTATCCCATTATTAGGCTATTCATGAGACCAACGTGATGCCAACCACAGGCGACGCCATTCGTTACCTCCGGCACACGGCGGCTCGTCACCACGTTCGACCAGGAGGTTTAGGTGCTTATGGCAGGCGCTGCGACGGCTGAGCTCTACTTGGCCAGAGTGATTCAGGTTCGTTGGGAAGCCGAGAAAGTCATTTCCCTGCAGTTGGTTCGCGACGACGGATCAGATCTGCCGGAATGGGCGCCGGGGGCGCATGTCGAGGTCACGCTACCGTCGGGGCTGATTCGCCAGTACTCGCTGTGCGGCGACCCGTCGGATCGCAGTCAATACACCATCGCGGTGCTCCGTGAGGATAGCGGCCGAGGCGGATCTGCCGAGATCCACGACTCGGTAATGGTCGGGCAGAAGCTGTGGATCCGGGGGCCTCGGAATCATTTTCCGCTCGAGCCCGCCGAGTCGTACGCGTTCATCGCCGGCGGCATCGGCGTAACACCGATATTGAGCATGGTGCGGGAGGTTGCCGGCGGGCAGGTGCCCTGGTCCCTTCATTATGGCGGCAGGTCCTCGGAGACCATGGCGTTCACCCGAGAGCTGACCACGCTCGGCGCTCGGGTGGATTCGGCGGTCCACGTGGTCCCTGAGGTCGATTCGGGACTTCTTCCCCTGCGGGCGATCCTCGAAGGCGTCGGCGTCGGTGGCGCGGTGTACAGCTGCGGGCCGACGGCCCTGCTCGATGCGCTTCGTGCCCTTGCGGCCGAGATTAGGCCGGACGTGTCCGTTCGCTTCGAGCTGTTCGGGGCTCCCGCCTCCGGAAGCGATGAGGACGTCGACGCGGCCCGGCACGATCGCCCCTTCCGGGTCTGGCTGGCGCGCAGCGATCGCACCGTGGAGGTCGAGGACGGCACGACGCTGCTCCAAGCCGTTCAGGCTGTCCGACCGGAGGTCCCGTACTCCTGCGAGGAGGGATTCTGCGGAACGTGCATCACCAAGGTGTGCGGTGGTGCGCCCGTACACCGAGACACCGTGCTGACCGAGCAGGAGCGTGCTGCGGGCGAGACGATGATCATCTGCGTCGGCAGCTGCGCATCAGACGAACTCGTCCTCGACCTATGAACGGCTCTGTAAAACGTTGTGTCGCAACAAAATAGTGGAATGTGACGATTGACACAGTGAGTGTGTGCCCGTAGCGTTCGCTGCAGACGACCACCTCGGCCCACCACGTCTCGGCCGAGACATTTCGTCAGCATCTCGAAGCATCCAGGCCGTGCCGCCGGACGCGTTTCGCCTCACCATCTCTCGACCCGCAACGGTCGCCGACGAAAGACGAAATCATGACCACAACCCGTGCGGACTCCCTCCGGGAAGCCGGCAACCCCGTCTACAGCGACCGCAAGCTGCGGCTGGGCACGTTCTCGACGAACCTCCAGGGCGGCTGCGCCATCTCGACCATCGACGGGGTACTGCAAGCCGAATGGCCCAATACCATCGAACTTGCGAAGCTGGCCGATGGCATGAATTTCGAGGCGGTCGTGCCGGTCGGAAGGTGGCGCGGATTCGGTGGTCCGTCCAACTTCAACGGGGCCGGTTTCGAATGCTTCACCTGGGCTGCGGGTGTAGGTACCGTTACCGAACGCACCGGTGTCTTCGCCACTTCTCACGTCTCCACCATCCATCCGGTGATGGCGGCGAAGCAGGCGGCCACGATCGATCACATCACCAATGGGCGTTTCGCGCTAAATATCGTCACCGGGTGGAACACGCCCGAGATCGAGATGTTCGGCGCCCCGCTGCTCGAGCACGACAGGCGATACGACCTGGCTGCCGAGTGGTTCCAGATCGTCAAAGCCCTGTGGACCAGCGAGGACCCGGTCAATTTCGACGGCAAGTACTTCCGTGTGGTCGATGCATCGATCGCCCCTCATCCCATCCAGAAGCCGCACCCGGTGGTCATGAACGCCGGTGGTTCGGCTGCGGGACGTCACTTTGGCGCCAAGTATTGCGATGTCGTGTTCATCGCACCCAAATATGACATGGAGGAAATGGCAGAAGAGGTCGCCGCGTTCAAGCGGCTGGCACGTGAAGAGTACGGCCGCGAGATCATGGTGTGGACCAACTCATACGTGGTCCAAGACGAAACCGAGAAGGCTGCCCACGCATTTCACGACTACTACGTCGATGTGAAGGGTGATTGGGAAGCGGCCGAGAACCTGGTGTCAACATTGGGTTTGAATTCACAATCCATCCCACCGCAGGCTCTCGAGAAGATCAAGCGCCAGTTCATCGGAGGCTGGGCCGGATTCCCGATTATCGGTACCAGCGAACAGGTCGTGGACACTCTCGGCAAGCTGACCGACTGCGGATTGGATGGTGTATTGATGTCCTTCCCGCGATACATCGAAGACATGACGCGATTCCGAAACGAGACCTATCCGCTCCTCGTCGAGGCCGGTCTGCGCGGATAACGTGCTGTATGAATGGCGATAGGGAGATCGAGATGAGCACTACTGCCGTCGAGAAGCCGATCGACGAAAACCTCTTCCGGGAAGCGATGGGAAACATCTGCACCCCCGTTGCGGTGGTCACCACCCGTGACTCCGCAGGTGAACCGTACGGGACCACCGTCAGCGCCTTCTGCTCCTTGTCCATGGCCCCGCCGATGATCCTGATCGCCCTCGACCGGGCATCCGGCCTCCTCGCAGCGGTGCGGGAGCTCGGCGCGTTCGGCGTGAACATCCTGTTGACCGATGCCGAGGATGCCGGAAAGAAGTTCGCCAGGAAGGGCAAGGGAGACTTCACCTCCACCGACTGGCACTGGCACGACGGTGTTCCGCGGCTAGCGTCGAGCACCTTCTTTCGGTGCACTACGGCCGATCTTCTCGATGGGGGTGACCATCTCATCGTCACCGGACTGGTCCATGCAGTCGGGCTGGGGGAGGGCGCCCCCCTGACCTACCACCGACGTACCTTCGGCACGCATGCCACGGTCAGCGGAACGTTGGGCCGATGACCCGGCTCCGGGTTGCTGGCCAGCGCCCTATCGACGATCCGGCGACTTGGCTGGCCTGCGGTGGAGCGGTCGTCGCTCTCGATTCTCGCCGAAACGAGGGATTGATGGTGTTCGGGGCGGCATACGCCACCACCGACCTGATGGCGTTCGCTGTTCGGCACGGCACCGGGTATCTGCGAGTCGCGATTTCACCGGACGTTGCGGACCGACTGAACCTGCCGCCCATGCACAACAGCTTCCGCCAGTCAGGTCAGGGTGGTTTCACAGTGTCCGTCGACGCGAGATATGCTGTAGGCACCGGTATTTCGGCGCACGACCGAGCCTGCACCGCACGTCTGATCGCGGACCCGAACGCGCAGCCCGATGATTTCACGCGACCGGGGCACCTCCTGCCGGTGGTAGCGGGACCGCGGGACGGTGACGGTGAGTCGGCGGTCGCTTGTCAGGCGCTCGCACTCGTGGACGCGGCGGGGCTGACCGCCGCCGCGGTTTACAGCGAGCTCGTCTCTGTGCAGGATCCGACCACGATCATGGCCGCCGACGAGGCCGGGGCGTTTGCGCGCTCCGTGGGTATCCCGGCCATTTGGATGCCGAATACTGACCCGCAACACTCGCGATCGAGGAATGGACGTAACACGATGAACGATCGCCATGTCGGCGAAAACCCGGCACCGGTCTTCCCGCGGACTCCGTCGGGCGGCCAGCAGCCCGCCCACCTCGCGGCCGTGGTGCCGATCCTCTCGTGATGTCCAACCCCAGCACCGATCCCGCCGGCCACGGAGCGACCGATGGCGCCATCGGGCGATCACCATCCAACCAAGACGTCCCGTCAGACCCTTCCCGATCAGGCGAAGACCTGACCCCGAGGTTCGGCTTTTTCACACCGATCGTCCAGCCGATCAACCTCCAGTCTTGGGAGGACACGGCGGAACCGCAAGACCTTGCCAGAATAGTGACAGGGGCCGAATCGCTCGGCTACAACTATGTGACAGTCGGGGATCATGCCGCCGTCGCCACCACGGAATCGGCCCTCTACGGGAGCCCACGCTTCTTCGATCCGATCGGCACCATCGGCTACCTCGCCGCGCTGACCAGCCGTATCCGATTCGCCACACACGTCTATCAGATTCCACTGCGC
>NZ_JBFUGT010000363.1:0-5982 GCF_056402775.1 Rhodococcus sp. P3_B8 | reverse complement strand
GGGTGGGACTGACCGGCGTGCTGGTGCGGACGGGCAAGTTCCGCCAGTCGATTCTGGACCTCGCCCCGCAGCGACCGGACCACGTCGTCGACTCGGTCGCGCAGCTGCCGAAGCTCCTCGACGAACTCGCCTGACCGCGGTCCGGGACTAACCGGCCGTGAGCGGGTACTCTCGCGGCGAATCCTCCAATTCGTCGTTCCCAGAAGGAGCTTCCATGCTCGCTGTCTCCACGCCCGTCACCTCGACCGCCTCGGCATCTCGTACTCGTATCTCGTCTCTGTTCGGCCGACGGCTGGCACGTGTGGGAGCGGCGATGGCCGTGGGTCTGGGCGTCGCGGCGGGAATTTCGGTGGCTGGTGCAGGCGTCGCCGGTGCCGCCCCCGTCAACTGTGTCTCCCCGCCGTCGGCCAACGACGTCCAGGTGTCGGACACCGCGAGTTGCGGCGCCAAGGCGTCCGAAGCCGGCGTCGCCCACGCGATGGCCGCGGACAGCGGCACCGCGGTGAGTGTCGCCAACGGACGCAGCGGCGCCACCACGTACGCCAACGGATACGGAACGTCGCTCGGTGCGTCGACCGGCTCGGGTCAGGCCTACGCGCTCGCGCTCGGCGGCGGCATCGCTCGCTCCGGTGCGGCCGACGGCACCACCACCGTCGCGATCGCCGGCTGGGGTTCGGGCGCGACTGCCGACGCGAACGGCGTCGACTGCGTCGGTGCCCTGTCCCTCGCGTTCAACGTGAACACCGGCCAGGTCTGCGCGATGCGCTGATCGCCCGGGCTCACCGGTTCCCTCCCGACCTTGCACTCACCCTGTCCGAGTGCTAAAAATGCACTTGGCACTCACGACGCGTGAGTGCCAGGTCGGGACGGTGAGACCGGGAACCAAAGACACCCCTGGTCGTCCGTCGCGGGCACCGAACTCGGCCGAAGGCGTAAATGAGGCGACCCGACTAGCGGTCGCCTTGTGTGTCACCCCCAATCCGGAGGATCACTTCGCAATGGCCAAGATCATCGCGTTCGACGAAGAGGCCCGTCGCGGCCTCGAGCGGGGACTCAACGCCCTCGCCGACGCAGTCAAGGTGACGTTGGGCCCCAAGGGTCGCAACGTCGTGCTCGAGAAGAAGTGGGGCGCCCCCACGATCACCAACGATGGTGTTTCCATCGCCAA
The DNA here is from genome assembly GCF_056402775.1 of Rhodococcus sp. P3_B8. Lineage (NCBI taxonomy): Bacteria > Bacillati > Actinomycetota > Actinomycetes > Mycobacteriales > Nocardiaceae > Rhodococcus > Rhodococcus sp. P3_B8. The sequence goes on along the minus strand of NZ_JBFUGT010000363.1, from coordinate 4,814 downwards.
GGAGATCGAGCTCGAGGACCCCTACGAGAAGATCGGTGCCGAGCTGGTCAAGGAGGTCGCCAAGAAGACTGACGACGTCGCCGGCGACGGAACCACCACCGCTACCGTTCTCGCCCAGGCTCTCGTCCGTGAGGGTCTCCGCAATGTCGCTGCCGGCGCCAACCCGCTGGGTCTGAAGCGCGGCATCGAGAAGGCCGTCGAGGCCGTCACCGTGCGTCTGCTCGAGACCGCCAAGGAGATCGACACCAAGGAGCAGATCGCTGCTACCGCTGGTATCTCCGCAGGCGACCCGTCCATCGGCGAGCTCATCGCCGAGGCCATGGACAAGGTCGGCAAGGAAGGCGTCATCACGGTCGAGGAGTCCAACACCTTCGGCCTGCAGCTCGAGCTCACCGAGGGTATGCGCTTCGACAAGGGCTACATCTCGGCGTACTTCGCCACCGACCCGGAGCGTCAGGAAGCCGTCCTCGAGGACGCGTACATCCTGCTCGTGAGCTCCAAGATCTCCACGGTCAAGGACCTGCTGCCGCTGCTGGAGAAGGTCATCCAGTCCGGCAAGCCGTTGGTCATCATCGCCGAGGACGTCGAGGGCGAAGCCCTGTCCACCCTGGTGGTCAACAAGATCCGTGGCACCTTCAAGTCCGTGGCCGTCAAGGCTCCCGGCTTCGGTGACCGTCGCAAGGCTCAGCTCGCCGACATCGCCATCCTCACCGGTGGCGAGGTCATCAGCGAAGAGGTCGGCCTCTCCCTGGAGACCGCTGGACTCGAGCTGCTCGGCCAGGCACGCAAGGTCGTCATCACCAAGGACGAGACCACCATCGTCGAAGGCGCGGGAGACCCCGAGGCCATCGCCGGTCGCGTGTCGCAGATCCGCGCCGAGATCGAGAACAGCGACTCCGACTACGACCGCGAGAAGCTGCAGGAGCGCCTGGCCAAGCTGGCCGGTGGCGTTGCAGTCATCAAGGCCGGCGCTGCCACCGAGGTGGAGCTCAAGGAGCGCAAGCACCGCATCGAAGATGCCGTGCGTAACGCCAAGGCTGCCGTCGAAGAGGGCATCGTCGCCGGTGGTGGCGTGGCTCTGCTGCAGTCGGCTCCCGCGCTCGACGACCTGAAGCTCGAAGGTGACGAGGCCACCGGTGCGAACATCGTTCGCGTCGCCCTCGAAGCACCGCTGAAGCAGATCGCCTTCAACGCGGGCCTCGAGCCCGGCGTCGTTGCCGAGAAGGTTCGCAACCTGCCCGCAGGTCACGGCCTCAACGCCTCGACCAACGAGTACGGCGACCTGCTCGAAGCCGGCATCAACGACCCGGTCAAGGTCACCCGCTCCGCGCTGCAGAACGCAGCGTCCATCGCGGCTCTGTTCCTGACGACCGAGGCCGTCGTCGCCGACAAGCCGGAGAAGGCCGGAGCGCCCGTGGGCGAYCCGACCGGCGGCATGGGCGGTATGGACTTCTAAAGGCGGTTACGCCTCCCGTGAGTGGTTGAGGAGTCCTCGGACTCGCCCGCCACTCACGGGCACGAAGTGCTCAAAGAGCCCGGGACACCATCTGGTGTCCCGGGCTCTTTCTTGTCGGTGACCCGCCCCTTCCCGTGTGCGCGTCGGTAGATCTCGTGTCGGCTGTGGCCGTGGATTCGTTCCACGGCCACAGTGCTTTCGGCTGCTGCCGCCTGTGTCAGTGTCCGGCCGGCATCAGCATCCATGCGGCGAGGTAGACGAGGGCCGCGGTGCCGCCGGTGACCAGCGTGGCGACCACGGTGAGCAGTCGGACGAGGTTGACGTCCACCGAGAAGTATTCGGCGATGCCGCCGCAGACGCCTGCGAGCATCTTCTGGTTGTCGGAACGGGTGAACTGGCGGGGAGTGTTGCTGTCGAATGTCATGCGTCCATTCTGTTCGGCGGCATCTGCCGGCACATCGGGATGTTCCCCGATCTCGACCCTGGTCTTCGACCCTGAGTGCCCGCTCCATACCGCCGGAGGCCGCGCGTCGATTCGGCGTCTCCCGTGGCGCGCCGCGCCGAAAAACTCGATATCCCACACTTCGTGTCAATTCGATGTGACAATAGAAACTTTTGCCATCGAATTGTTAATTCGAGACAAATCGATGCGCTCACCGGGGCAAAGAAGGGATGTTCGAATTCGTTCACGCCTCGTTACTCCGCGGGGGAATTCAAGGGCGGCGACAAGAAAAAGTCCGGAAACAATGCAGTGAGGTATGTTCCGTCGCTATTCGATTACGAGAACGTGGATTCGGAGATCGTATCCATCGCATATCCCCAGCTAGATAGGCATGTTCTGCAGATAATTGAGAAGTAGCCAGTACTGATTTGCGGGTTCGTCGTTAAGTCAACGATCGCAAATGTTTACCACTTTGTGCTTATTCGAGGAGAAAACTCGGGTACAAATGACGGAGCCCCTGATCGCGGGGGGAAGTTCGAAATCCACTGCGTCGAAAAGGAGTAATACTATGTCCGACAGCTTTCTGACTCTGCTCGAAGCGCTCACCACACTGATCGACTTCATCGGGTCCGTCGCGGAATAGGGACACCCCCGTTTCGACCCCACTTCTCGACGAGAGCTGGAGCCCACATGACATCATGTGGGCTCCAGCTCTCGCCTCTTCGGAGTCGGGCAGGTGACGTCGCAGCGAAGGAGAACGATGGTCAACCGCACTGCAGCGGGTAGATACGGGGTGCGGCTTGCGCTCGCGGTCGCCCTCACGGCGGCGATTCCGTGCCTCGGAGTCCAGGCATCCGCTTCCGCCGATCCGACCGGAGACGCCACTGTCGCGGACGGTGGTTCCCACCTGGTGAGCACCGACGAGATCGACGACCGGCAGTTGACCATGCAGGTGTACTCGGCCTCCATGGACCGGGAGATTCCGCTGCGGGTCATCACCCCCGCGGACACGAGCGAGCCGAGGCCCACGCTGTACCTGCTCAACGGGGCGGGCGGCGGCGAGGACTCCGCCACGTGGCAGGCCAGGACCGATGTCGTCGATTTCTTCGCCGACAAGAACGTCAACGTGGTCACGCCCATGGAGGGCGCGTTCAGTTACTACACGGACTGGGAGCAGACCGACCCGGAACTGGGCAACAACAAGTGGACGACGTTCCTCACGCAGGAACTTCCGCCGATCGTCGACTCCGCGCTCGGCACCAACGGCGTCAACTCGATCGCCGGTATCTCGATGGCGGGTAGTTCGGTGCTGAGCCTGGCACAGTCGGCTCCGGACCTGTACGAGAGCGTCGGCGCCTACAGCGGCTGCGCGATGACCAGCACGGACCCCGGCCGCACGTACGTACAGCTGGTCGTCGAGGGCCGCGGCGGCGGCGACACCTCCAACATGTGGGGGCCGGAAGACGGCCCCGGCTGGACGGCCAACGACCCGTACGTCAACGCGGAGAAGCTGCGCGGACTCGACATCTACGTCAGCAACGGATCCGGACTGCCCGGGCCCGGCGACCAGCTGAACGGACCCGGGATCAACGGCGACGTCGGAACGCTCGCCAACCAGATCCTCCTCGGCGGCGCCATCGAGGCGGCCACCAACCAGTGCACCCACGCCCTCGCGGACAAGCTGAACGAACTGCAGATTCCCGCAACGTTCGACTTCCGGCCCGTCGGCACGCATTCGTGGTCCTACTGGGAAGAAGACCTGCACAAGTCGTGGCCGATGCTCGCTGCGTCGATCGGCCTGTAAACACCGGTCTCGGATGAGACTCGACCCCCGCAGATCCCGGATCTGCGGGGGTCGAGCCGTCTAGTCTGACGAAGTGGAGACAGTACCGATCCAGATGCCCGACGGAACCACCACTCCGGTTCGCCTGTTTCCCGGCCCGGACGAGGCCCCCGTCATCGTGGTGTTTCCCGGCCTGGGAATTCCCGCCGGCTACTACGAACCCTTCGCCGAGGAGCTCGTGTCCCGAGGGTTCAACGCGGCGATCGGCGAGCTTCGCGGGCAGGGCGACAGTCGTCCCCGTCCGAGCAGCGCCAGCACGTACGGCTACCACGAACTGGTGGCCCTCGACTTCCCCGCGATCTTCGAGGTGGTGCGGGAGCGTTTTCCCGCCGCGACGCCCTTCCTGCTGGGACATAGCATGGGGGGTCAGCTCGGTGTGATGTACGCGGCCCGGATCCGCGGCCGGCTCGGTGGGATCGTGCTCGTCGCGTCCGGGTCGCCGTATCACCGGGGATTCCCCGGGATACACGCCCCGCGGATGCTGGTGGGCGCCGCGGCGATGTCGATGACGGCCAATCTGGCGGGGTTCTGGCCCGGCGACAAACTCGACATCGGCGGGTTCGGGCGGCAGTCGAAGGCGCTGATCACCGACTGGTCGCGATTCGCCCGCACCGGCAGGATCGAACCCGACGGCGCCGACATCGACTACGAGGAACGCATCGCCCGGCTGAAATTGCCGGTGCTGTCCGTGACCGTCGAAGGAGACGATCTGGCGCCGGAGTCCTCGGCGAAAAACCTCCTCGCGAAGCTCCCGAACGCCGATGTCACGCTGTGGCACCAGCCGAAGCCGCTGGGCCACAACGGCTGGATCCGCGACCCGGCCGGCACCGTCGACCGGATCGTCGAGTGGATCCACGACCACACCTGACCCGTGAGTACTTATTAACCGCCCGCGGTTATGTCTGAGTTCAGGACATGCAGGACAGTTGATGTCTCAGGACATCGAGGACACTGACGACCCGTGCCCGTGACAATCGGGCATGGGTGGAAAAGGGTTTTCGATGAATCCGGACATCGTGGCCGCGGTCTCGGCGGTCGCAGGCGGGGCACGGGTGAACGTGTCCCGCCTGTGC
>NZ_JBFUGT010000362.1:0-5987 GCF_056402775.1 Rhodococcus sp. P3_B8 | reverse complement strand
GAGCTGAAGGAGCGCTACCAGGCCGGAGCGAGTATTCGTTCCCTCGCCCGGGAAATGGGGAGATCGTACGGATTCGTCCGCAACATTCTCGCGGAGTCCGAGGTGGAGCTCCGCGGACGAGGCGGAGCTCACCGTCGCAAGACCTGACCGGTCTCGGTGGGGGAGTGCGGTGTCAGTCGCGGCGTCGGACGGATTCCTCGACGAGGTCGAGCACGGCCGACAGGTTGTCGCCGGCGTGCCCGGAGGCGATGCGCGCGACGAGGCCGTCGAGAACCAGGTCCAGGTAGCCGATCAGGACGTCGGTCGGGACGTCGTCGCGGAGGCGGCCCGCGGACTTCTGCCGCGCGAGACGCGCCATGGTCGCCTCGGTGAGTTCCGCCGACCGTTGTGACCAGCTTCTGCGGAAGTCGGGATCGTTCCGCAGCCGTCGGGCGATCTCGAGCCGGGTTCCCAGCCAGTCGAACTGTTCGGGCTGGGCGAGCATGTCCCGCATCACCTGGACGAGGCCCTCGTGGGCGACGACGTCGGCCATCCTGGTCGCGTCCTCGTGGGCGAGCGCCAGGAACAAGCCGTCCTTGTCCTTGAAGTGATGGAAGATCGCCCCGCGTGACAGTCCGGTCACTTCTTCGAGCCGGCGGACGGTGGCGCCGTCGTAGCCGTATTCGGCGAAGCAGCGGCGGGYGCCGTCGAGGATCTKACTGCGCCGTGCCGCGAGATGGTCTTCACTGACCTTGGGCAAAGTGCCTCCTTCGTCGGCCTGTGAGTGTTTTCGGCCCTCGACATCTGAGGGTCACCGAATGCACGAAGCGCGCACGACCACCTCGATCGGGAACAGCGGAGCTCCCCTGAAACTGGTCGTGCGCGCTTCGTACCTGCCATGGCCGAAAACACTCACAGGTGCGTAGCGCCTGTGGGCCGAAAGCTCGCACAGGCGCGGTAGCGCCTAGCCCTTGATCATGTTGCGGAGCACGTACTGCAGGATGCCGCCGTTGCGGTAGTAGTCGGCCTCGCCGGGCGTGTCGATGCGCACGACCGCGTCGAAGACGACCTTCTCACCGTTCTCGCGGGTTGCCGTGACCTTGACGGTCTTCGGCGTGACACCCTCGTTCAGCTTCTCGACGCCTTCGATGTCGAAGACCTCGGTGCCGTCCAGCTTCAGCGACGCAGCGGACTCGCCGGCCGGGAACTGCAGCGGCACGACGCCCATGCCGATGAGGTTGGAGCGGTGGATGCGCTCGAACGACTCGGTGATGACGGCCTTGACGCCGAGGAGGCTGGTGCCCTTGGCGGCCCAGTCACGGGACGATCCGGAGCCGTACTCCTTGCCGCCCAGCACGACCAGCGGGATGCCGGCCTTCTGGTAGTTCTGCGACGCGTCGTAGATGAACGCCTGCGGGCCGCCGTCCTGGGTGAAGTCGCGGGTGTAGCCACCGGAGACGTCGTCGAGGAGCTGGTTGCGCAGACGGATGTTCGCGAACGTGCCGCGGATCATCACCTCGTGGTTGCCGCGACGCGAGCCGTAGGAGTTGTAGTCCTTGCGGTCGATGCCGTTCGCATCCAGGTACTGCGACGCAGGCGTTCCGGCCTTGATGTTGCCTGCCGGGGAGATGTGGTCCGTGGTGACCGAGTCGCCGAGCAGCGCGAGGACGCGGGCGCCCTTGATGTCGCTGACCGGGGTCGGCTCCTTCGGCATGCCGTCGAAGTAGGGTGGCTTCCGCACGTAGGTGGAGTTGGCGTCCCACTCGAAGGTCTTGCCCTCCGGGGTGGGCAGTCCACGCCAGCGCTCGTCGCCCTTGAAGACGTCCGCGTAACCCTTGACGTACATCTCCTGGCTGATCGAGGAGTTGATGGTCTCCTGGATCTCCTGGGGAGAGGGCCAGATGTCCTTCAGGAACACGTCGTTGCCGTCGGCGTCCTGGCCGAGGGCGTCGTGCTCGAAGTCGAAGTCCATGGTGCCGGCGAGGGCGTACGCGATGACCAGCGGCGGGGAAGCCAGGTAGTTCATCTTCACGTCGGGGGAGATGCGTCCCTCGAAGTTGCGGTTACCCGACAGCACCGCGGTGGCGGTGAGGTCGTTGTCCTGGATCGCCTGCGAGATCTGCTCGTCCAGCGGGCCGGAGTTGCCGATGCAGGTGGCGCAGCCGTAACCGACGAGGTAGAAGCCGAGCTTCTCCAGGTACGGCCAGAGGCCGGACTTGTTGTAGTAGTCGGTGACGACCTGCGAACCGGGAGCCATGGAGGTCTTGACCCACGGCTTGGCGGACAGGCCCTTCTCGACGGCGTTGCGGGCGAGCAGGGCGGCGCCGAGCATGACCGACGGGTTGGACGTGTTGGTGCAGGAGGTGATCGACGCGATCACGACGGCACCGTGGTCGAGGATGAACTCGCCCTTGTCCTCGGACAGAACCTTGACCGGCTTGGTCGGGCGGCCCTCGGATCCGTTGGCGGCCGACTGCACGTCGACGGCGCCGTCGTCGGCGAACGACAGGGCGGCGGGATCGCTCGCGGGGAACGACTCCTCGACGGCCTCGTCGAGCTGCGAGTGACCCGTGGGGTGGTGCTCCTCCACGTAGTTGTGGATGTCCTTGCGGAACGCGTTCTTCGAGTCCGACAACAGGATTCGGTCCTGCGGGCGCTTCGGGCCTGCGATGGACGGAACCACGTCACCGAGGTCGAGTTCGAGGTACTCGGAGTACTCGGGCTCGTGGTCGGCGTCGTGCCAGAGGCCCTGTTCCTTCGCGTRCGCCTCGACGAGTGCGAGCTGCTCCTCGGAGCGGCCGGTGAGGCGGAGGTAGCTGACGGTCTCGGCGTCGATCGGGAAGATCGCGGCGGTGGAACCGAACTCGGGGCTCATGTTGCCGAGCGTCGCGCGGTTGGCCAGCGGAACCTCGGCCACGCCCTTGCCGTAGAACTCGACGAACTTGCCGACGACGCCGTGCTTGCGCAGCATGTCGGTGACGGTGAGGACCACGTCGGTGGCGGTGACGCCGGGCTTGATCTCACCGGTCAGCTTGAAACCGACGACGCGCGGGATCAGCATGGAGACGGGCTGGCCGAGCATGGCGGCCTCGGCCTCGATGCCGCCGACGCCCCAGCCCAGCACGCCCAGGCCGTTGACCATGGTGGTGTGCGAGTCGGTGCCGACGCAGGTGTCGGGGTACGCCTGGCCATTGCGGACCATGATCGTCCGGGCCAGGTGCTCGATGTTGACCTGGTGGACGATGCCGGTGCCCGGGGGGACGACCTTGAAGTCGTCGAACGCGCCCTGGCCCCAGCGGAGGAACTGGTAGCGCTCACCGTTGCGGGAGTACTCGATCTCGACGTTGCGCTCGAAKGCGTCGGCGCGGCCGGCGACGTCGATGATGACCGAGTGGTCGATGACCATCTCGGCGGGTGCGAGGGGGTTCACCTTGTTCGGGTCGCCGCCGAGTGCGGTGACCGCTTCACGCATGGTGGCGAGGTCCACGATGCAGGGGACGCCGGTGAAGTCCTGCATGATCACGCGGGCAGGCGTGAACTGGATCTCGACGTTCGGGTCGGCCGAGGGATCCCAGCTCGCGATGGCGCGAATGTGGTCGGCGGTGATGTTCGCGCCGTCCTCGGTGCGAAGCAGGTTCTCGGCGAGAACCTTCAGTGCATAGGGCAATTTTTCGGTGCCGGGCACGGCCGAGAGGCGGAAGATCTCGTAGGAGTTCTCACCGACCTCGAGGGTGCCTTTGGCGCCGAACGAATCAATACTCGTGCTCACGTCAGCTCCACTCGTCTATGAGGGTCGCCGCCGACGGGGCTGTGTCGACGGCTGCAGGCACTGCGGGCACGGCTGATCCGTGTGCGCTGTCGTGCTAGCGATGACGGAATCGGCCCATACCGCGGTACCTCCGATAGTCTAACAGTACGCTTGTCCTGTGAGAATTCGGGGGGAATCGAGCGTGTACCCCCGGCGATTCTCCTCGACCCCGATGCGGGACGCGCGCGGACGGAACGGAACTTCGGGGACTCCTCACGTAGTGTTCACGCGAGGCTTACGTTCCTACAGCAAACCCGGATGAGAGATGCCTGCCCCTATCGCCACCGCACTTCCTGCCAGTGTCATGCTCCCCGTCCAGTCGGCCCTCCCGTTGTCGACGGACCTTCCGGAAGACATCGACGTCTCCGACGTGGTCGCGGACGTGTCCGACGACGGCGTGTCGGCGCCGTCCGACGAGGCGAGTGAACTCGCCGCCGTGGTCGACCGCGCCGCCGACCACGGGATCGAGCTGAGCATCGTGGTGCTGGACGAGGATCCCGGCCGCGATTCGCAGCTGCGCGACCTCGCGACCGAGGTCGGGGCGGAAGAAGGCGGCACCGTTCTGGTGCTGAGTCCCAGCTGGGTCGGCACGTACAGCGATTCGATCAGCCGGGTCCTGCTCGAATCGGGTCAGGACCGCACCTACACCGGCGATGCGGTGGTCTCCGCCAATCACTTCGTCGACGAGGTGATCGAGCCGGGACCCCCGTGGGCCCTGATCACGGCCGTCATCGTCGCGATCGTCGTGATCGCGTCGGCCGCCACGTTCTTCGCGAAATCGCGCCGGGCGTCCGGATCGCGTGACGACACTGCGGAAAAGGGCGACAACGCCGCGGGGGCCGGCACGTCGTACGAGCGACAGAAGCCCTGACGCCTGCCGAATTTCCGGGATAACTCGGCGGCAATTTCACGATTCGTCCGACTGTGGCCGCTGCCTGCGTCGATGCGCGTAAATAGCGCCGACGATTCACAGTTCGACATTTCCGCTGGTCAAATTACTCATGTGTTATTTGTGACTAAAGTTTCCATAGAGTCCGGAAGTGTCGTACGGTGCATTTGGCGCTCTTGGGGAAGAAGTGTCGCAGGCTGGTGATTGACGTCCAGAGTGACGACGATCCGGCGTATGTCGGTGTCGCCGAAGCATGGGAAGGTGTGGCTGCCGCAAATTTCTCCCCACGACGAGCACGGCGCGGTGTGCGTGATCGGTGCAGAACCGAGGGAGAGAGTTGTGAAGCGACAAGCACGAGCTGGAGTGGGGCACCGTAGCTTCTCCCGCGGGCACACTCGCACGGCGCGCCTCCTGATCGGATTGGGCATCGTCGGAGCCCTGGTCGGCAGCACACCCGGCCTGGCCGCAGCCGTACCGCCCCCGCCACCGAATCCGTCCGACAACGACATCGCGCAGGCCCAGACCCAGGTGTCGGCGGGCCTCGGGCAGGTCAGCGAACTGATCAACCAGGTCGCCTCCGCGGATCAGCAGCTCGCTCAGCTCGACAACGAGGTCGCCATCAAGCGCGAGGACGTGAACCGGGCTCTGGTCGATCTGCAGAACGCCCGCAGCGCCGCCGATCTGGCGGCCAACGTGGTCGGGGCCTCGCAGCAGGCGCTGCGCGACGCCGGGGCGCAGATCGAACTCGCGCAGAAGGACTTCGACAAGTACGCCCGGTCGAGCTACACGCAGGGCACCAACGTCTCCTCGATCTCGACGTACCTGGGCGCCCAGGGGCCCGGCGACGTCCTGGATCGCGCGCAGGTTCTGAAACTCCTGGCCACCAGCCAGAACGCGGTGCTCGAGGGTCTGCAGCGGGCACGGACCGCGCAGGCCAACAAGGATTCCGCGGCACGCGAGGCCAAGCAGCAGGCGGACGTGGCCGCCGACCAGGCCGCGGCGAAGAAGTCGCTCGCGGAGCAGGCGATCGCGGTCGCCCGTTCGGCGCTGCAGGATCAGGCTGCCAAGAAGGCACAGATCGAGAGCAACCGCGCCGCCGCGCAGGCCCAGCTCGACGCCGCCCGCGGGAACGTCGCGGGGCTGCAGGGGCAGCGTGAGGCGTACGCGACGTGGGAGGAGCAGAAACGCGCCGAGGACGCGCAGAAGGCGGCCATCGCCGCCGCGGCCCGGGAAGCCGCGACACAGGCCGCCGCGCGGGTCGCCGCCAACGAGGCGGCTCGACAGCGCGCCGCGGAACTCGCCGCGGGGCAG
>NZ_JBFUGT010000361.1:0-6010 GCF_056402775.1 Rhodococcus sp. P3_B8 | reverse complement strand
CCGCACGGCGCATACCGTGTGGTCGGCAGCTCGGGAGCTCCCGAGACCCATGCCACCGAGATCCCGTGGATGCCGCTGGAGAAGCCCACCGCGCTCGACGGCGAGGGTGACTGGGTGCCGCAGGTGTGGCGCGACATGAACACCACACTCGCGGCGGCTCCCCTCGGGACCACCGGCCGTGTGCTGATGCTCGGCCGTCCCGGCGGCCCGGAGTTCCGTCCGTCCGAGATCGCCCGGCTGGGTTACCTCGCCGGCATCATCGCGACGGTTCTGAGCTGACCACCGTCCCGGGCCGGGAGGTCCGGGGGTGGTCGCCTCAGACGAGCTCGCGGACCAGGACGGTCAGCTCGACACCCGGCACGGGCGCCCAATTGCGTTCGGGCACAGGCACGAAACCGTTGCGGTCGTAGATGCGGCGGGCATCTTCCATGTCCGGCTGGGTGGACATCACGACCGCGCGGTCCCCGCGGTCGTACGCCGTGTCCAGGACGTGCCGCACGAGCGCCGACCCGACCCCGGAACCGCGGGCGTCGGGTGTCACGGCGAGCATCCGGAATTCGAGCTCACCCGGCTGCGCGACATCGGCGTACGGGGAGGCCGGATCCGCGATCGTGACAGAACCCACGATCTGGCCCTCCTTCACGGCCACCCGCACATCCGCCTTCTCCGCCCGCTCGGCGGTGTCGCGCAACCGGTTCGTGTACGGATCGTGCGCCTCCACGAATCCGCCGCCCACGTAGGCGATCACCGTGAGGTCACCAACGGCCTCGTAGTCGTCCGGCGTCGCATTCCGAATCTCGATCATGTCCAGAACTATGACAGGACTGCTCACGCCGCCCAAAATGCGAGCGTGAGGTTCCGATCACACCCCGGAATCCGCGACCGCGTCCGGACCACCCTCCAGCAGTCGGCGGAACCCATCCTCGTCGAGGACCGGCACTCCGAGTTCGACGGCCTTGTCGTGCTTCGAGCCCGGCGATTCGCCGACCACCACGAATGCCGTCTTCTTCGACACCGAACCCGCGGCCTTACCACCTCGGACGAGGATCGCCTCCTTCGCCTGGTCGCGCGAGAACGTCTCCAGGGACCCCGTGACGACGATCGACAGCCCCTCGAGGTGGCGCGGAATCGATTCGTCGCGTTCGTCTTCCATGCGAACCCCGGCCGTCGACCACTTCTCCACGATCTGCAGGTGCCAGTCGACGCCGAACCACTCGGCGACAGCCGCGGCGATGGTGCCGCCGACCCCGTCCACCGCCGCGAGTTCCTCGACGGAGCTCTCCCGGATCCGCGCGAGCGACCCGAACTCACCGGCCAGCGCACGCGCCGCCGTGGGACCGACGTGGCGAATGGACAGCGCGACCAGCACCCTCCACAGCGGCTTGTCCTTGGCGGAATCGAGGTTGTCGAGCAACCGGCGGCCGTTGGCCGACAGGCCGCCGGCCTTGGTCCGGAAGAGCGACGTCTTGAGCAGATCGTCCTCGGTGAGCGAGAACAGGTCGCCCTCGTCGCCGATCGCCTTGGCTTCGAGCAGGCTCGTGGCGGCCTCGTAGCCGAGAACCTCGATGTCGAATGCGCCGCGGCCCGCCACGTGGAACACGCGTTCCCGGAGTTGCGCGGGGCAGTACTGCTGGTTGGGGCAGCGAATGTCCGCGTCGCCCTCCTTGGCGGGGGCCAGCGGTGTGTCGCACTCCGGGCAGTGGGTGGGCATCACGAACTCGTACTCGTCGCCCGTCCGGGCGTCGACCACGGGTCCGAGGACCTCGGGGATGACGTCGCCGGCCTTGCGCAGTACGACCGTGTCGCCGATGAGCACGCCCTTGCGTTTGACCTCGGACCCGTTGTGCAGGGTGGCGAGGGAGACCGTGGAGCCGGCGACCGTGACCGGTTCCATATAGGCGAACGGKGTGACCCGGCCGGTGCGACCGACGTTGACCCGGATGTCGAGGAGCTTGGTGGTGGCCTCTTCCGGCGGGTACTTGTAGGCGATCGCCCAGCGCGGCGCCCGGGACGTGGACCCCAGCCGGCGTTGCAGCGACGTCTCGTCGACCTTGACCACCAGACCGTCRATCTCGTGCTCCACGTCGTGCCGGTGCTCGCCCCAGTACTGCACCCTGTCCACGACGGCGTCCGCGCCCGTGACGCGGGCGGTGTGGGTCGACACCGGCAGGCCCCACGCCGCCAGAGCCGTGTACGCGTCGTACTGGGAGACCGGCTCGAATCCTTCGCTCCGGCCGAGTCCGTGGCAGATCATCCCGAGGCGCCTGCGGGCCGTGACGGCCGGATTCTTCTGCCGCAGCGACCCAGCCGCGGAATTTCGGGGATTCGCGAACGGCGCCTTGCCTTCCTCGACGAGCGCCGCGTTGAGTGCGGCGAAGTCCTCGAGCCGGAAGAACACCTCGCCGCGCACCTCCAGGAGTGCCGGGACCGGGTATTCGTCTGTGCCGGTGAGCTTTTCCGGAATGTCGTCGATGGTCCGCGCATTGAGCGTCACTTCTTCACCGGTCCGGCCGTCGCCGCGGGTGGCGGCCCGCACGAGTCGGCCGTTCTCGTAGACCAGGTTCAGCGCGACCCCGTCGATCTTCACCTCGCACAGATAGTGCAGGTCGGGCCCGGTCTCCTGCTCCACCCGGCTGATCCAGGTGCGCAGTTCGTCGGTGGCGAAGACGTTGTCGAGGCTGAGCATCCGCTCGAGATGATCGGCGGAGGCGAAGTCGGTGGCGAAACCGCCGCCGACGAGTTGTGTCGGCGAATCGGGCGTCCGCAGATCGGGGTACTGGTTTTCGAGGTCGTTCAGCTCGCCCAGCAGCACGTCGAACTCGCCGTCGGAGATGATGGGCGCGTCGCGGACGTAATAGCGGAACTGGTGCTGCCGCACTTCCTCGGCCAGCTCGTTCCAATGCTCCCGGACGTGTCCGGGGGCCGGTGTCGGGGCTTCGGTCGATTCACTCACTACCGAAGATTAACCGGTCCGGCCGACACCGAATGCCGGACTCAGAGTGATTCGGGGTCGTCGGTGAACGCGCTACTCACCTCGGCGCACAACTTCAGGGCGTCCCGGCTCCAGGACGCGTCGGCGCCCGCGAGCCCGCAGGCGGGCGTCACGGCGACCTGGGTCCGTAGCGTCGTGCGCGCGAACCCGAGCCGGTCGATCAGCGTCACCGCAGGTCGAGCCAGGTCGCGCCACGTGGCAGGCACGGTGGGAGCGGTGGTCGGGACGAGGCCCAGTGCGAGCTCCTTGCCCGCGTCGAGCAACTCGCCGATGCCGTCCAGGTCCGTCGACGCCAGCTGTGACACGTCCAGACCCACCGCGCGGGCACTGCTGCGCCGCAGAAGGTCGGTGGGCAGATCCGCGGAGCAGCAATGCACCATGGTCACCGCGCCGCAGCCGGCGAGGGCGGCCTCGAGCACGGCGAGAGCCTCCGGTTCCGGCATCGCCCGCACGGTCTCGAGCCGCGAGCGACCGGACAGTGTCCCCGCCAGCACGGCGGGCAGACGCGGCTCGTCGAACTGGACCAACACCTGCGCGCCGAGACGTCGGGTGACCTCCGCGGCGTGCCGCGCGAGCCCCTCGCCCAGCGATTCGGCGAAGTCGCGCACCGCACCGGGGTCGGTGAGCACGCGCCGGCCGGTGCCGAGTTCCACCTCGGCCGCCAGCGTGAGTGGGCCCACCGACTGCACCTTCACCACGTGGTCGGCGCCGACGAGGCCCGCACTCTCCCACGCCTCCTCGAGCGCATCGAGATCCTGGTTCAGGAGGTCGGTCGCCCGCTTGGCGACCGAGCCGCGACGCTGCACCACACGGTAAGCCGTCGTGGACACGTCCAGCTGCAGATCCACGAGCAGAGCGCTGGCGCGGCCGATCATGTCGGCGCCGAGCCCGCGGGCGGGCAACTCGACCAGGTGCGGGAGCCGGCCGAGTTCGCCGAGAACGATCGTGGCGGCTTCACGCGGATCGGTACCCGGCCACGAGCCGACGCCGGTGACGGCACCGGCCAGTGAGATATCCTGCGTCACTGCGTGTTCGGACGTGCGTCGGTACCCGAGATGGTTCCGCTGCCCAGCACGATGTCGCCTGCCGGATCGGTCCGGTACAGGACGACGGCCTGCCCCTTCGCGACACCGGTGAGCGGCTCCCGCAGGGAGATCGCGATGCCGCCGTCGACCGCTTCGGCGACGGCCTCGGCGAGACCGCCGTGGGCCCGGACCTGGACGGTGCACTCGACCGGTCCGACCGGCGTGCTCCCGGACGTCCACACGGCGCGGTCCGCCGTGATCGCGTGCACCTCGAGGTTGCGTGCGGAACCGACACGGACGGTGCCGGTGTCGGGTTCGATCGACGTCACGTACCGCGGTTGCCCGTCGGCTGCGGGACCCTGGACGCCGAGACCCTTCCGCTGACCGATCGTGAAACCGTGCACACCTTCGTGTTCCGCGAGCACCTCACCCGAATCGGCGTCGACCACACTGCCCGGGCGGACACCGATGCGGGCGCCGAGGAATGCGCGGGTGTCGCCGGACGGGATGAAGCAGATGTCGTGGCTGTCGGGCTTGTTCGCCACGGCGAGGCCGCGTTCGGCGGCCTCCTCCCGGATCCGGTCCTTCGGAGTGTCACCCACCGGGAACATCGCCCGCGACAGCTGCTCGGCGGTGAGCACACCGAGCACGTACGACTGATCCTTGTCCGCGTCGACGGCACGGCGCAGCACGCCGTTCTCGAGTTGCGCGTAATGGCCGGTGGCCACCGCGTCGAACCCGAGGGCGATCGCACGGTCCGCGAGCGCCGCGAACTTGATCTTCTCGTTGCACCGCAGGCACGGGTTGGGGGTCTCCCCCGCGGCATACGACGCCACGAAGTCGTCGATCACGTCTTCCTTGAAGCGGTCGGCGAAATCCCAGACGTAGAACGGGATTCCGAGCACGTCCGCGGCACGCCGGGCATCACCGGCGTCCTCCTTGGAGCAGCAGCCCCGGGATCCGGTCCGCAGCGTGCCCGGCTCGGCGGACAGCGCGAGATGCACGCCCACCACGTCGTGTCCGGCTGCGACCGCCCGTGCCGCCGCCACAGCAGAATCCACGCCGCCACTCATGGCCGCCAGTACTCGCATCAACGATCCCCTCCACGCGCTCCGACACCGGCGAGCCCGGCGGCGCGGGCCCGCTCCACAACTTGCGGCAGTGCCGCGATGACTGCATCCACGTCCGCGACCGTCGACGTGTGCCCGAACGAGAAGCGCAACGATCCCCGCGCGGTCGCGGAATCCACGCCCATCGCGGTCAGGACGTGGCTCGGACGAGCGACCCCGGCGGTACAGGCCGAGCCCGTGGAACACTCGATCCCGGCGGCGTCGAGCAGCATCAGCAGTGAATCGCCCTCGCAGCCGGGGAACGTGAAGTGGGCGTTGCCCGGCAGTCGTGCGCTGCCCACCGGCCCGTTCAGCACGGCGTCGGGAAGGATCTCGCCGACGCGCTCGATCAGGCGGTCGCGCAGGACGGTCAGTTCCGTCGCGCGGGCGTCGAGGTCGGCGGTCGTGTCGCGCAGCGCCGCCGCCATACCGACGACACCCGCCGTGTCCGGGGTGCCCGAACGCAGGTCTCGTTCGTGGCCCCCGCCGTGCAGCAGCGGCACGCACGGCACCTGCCGTCCGAGCAGCAGCGCACCGACGCCCTGCGGTCCGCCGACCTTGTGCGCGGCGATGCTCAGCGCGGACAGCCCGCTCGCAGCGAAGTCCACGGGGATGTGCGTGACGGCCTGGACGGCGTCGCTGTGCATCGGCACACCGAACTCGGCCGCCGCGGCGGCGAGTTCGGTGATCGGCATGATCGTGCCGACCTCGTTGTTGGCCCACATGATCGTGACCAGGGCCGTCTCGTCCGCGTGGACRGCGAGTTCGTCGCGCAGCGCCTGCGGGGACACCCGGCCCAGTTCGTCGACGGGCAGCCACGTGACCTGGGCACCCTCGTGCTTCTCGAGCCACTCCACCGCGTCGAGAACCGCATGGTGCTCCAC
>NZ_JBFUGT010000360.1:0-6017 GCF_056402775.1 Rhodococcus sp. P3_B8 | reverse complement strand
GTGCGGGTGGGGATCACGGTGCCGTCGTCGAGCGTGACGTGTTCGGGTCCGAGTTCCGTGAGGGTGGTTTCCAGTCGCACGTCGATGCCGCGGGAGCGCAGCACATCCAGTACCTTGCCGCCCAGCTTCTCCCCCACCTCCGGCATCACCTTGTCGGCGGCGTCGAGCAGCAGGAACCGGATCTTCGCGGGGTCGAGGTTTCGCCGCGCGGCCGCTTCGTCGGCGAGGGCGCGCAGTTGGGCGGTGAGTTCCGTGCCCGCGTAGGAGGCACCCACTACGACGACCRTCCGGCGGGCGTCGGCGACCGAAGGATCGGTGTCCCGCTCGGCGAGTTCGATCTGGGTGAGGAGCTGGTCGCGGAAGTACAGCGCCTCGGCCGGCGTCTTGAGTCCCCTGGCGTGCTCGGCGAGACCGGGAATGTCGAACAGGCGCGTCACCGACCCGGGGGTGAGCACCACCCGGTCCCAGGCCACGTCCTCGACGCCCTGCTCGCAGTCGGTCACGTGCACGGTGCGGGCCTCGAAGTCGACGGAATCGACGTTGCCCTTCACCAGTTCGACGTTCGGCAGCGCCTCGGACAGCGGAACGGTGACGAACCGTGCGTCCAGGATTCCGCCCGCCACCTCGGGCAGGAGCGGTGTGTAGAGCATGTAGTCGTGCGCCGAGATCATGGTGATGCGGGTATCGGTCCCCCGGAGGCGCCGCGTGAGAGCGCGTGCGCATTCGAATCCGGCGAAGCCGCTTCCCACCACGACGATGCGAGTTGGCTCTCCAGCTGATTCGTGGGTCATACAGAACACTGTCCCCAACCTGGCGTCGAACCAAACAATCTCCGGCGGCGCGGCATCGCGGTGTGAGGACGGCGATTCCGGGTACTCGCCGTACGAGAGTGATCGACGTGATCGAATGTGAAGGGCGGGAACATGAGTGCTGTGTCGAAGGCAATGTACAAACCGTTGGCGCTGGCCGCGAGTGTCGCCGGCGGAATCGCGGCCAGTGCGGCCTTCGGTCAGGTGTGGAAGCGCGTCGCCGGCGAATCCGAGGCTCCCGACCCCAAGGATCTCACACGCAGCACCCGCGAGGTGCTGATCGCGGCGGCCGTGCAGGGCACCGTATTCGGCCTGGTCAAGGCGGCGGTAGACCGTGCAGGCGCGCAGGGATACCGGAAGCTCGCCCACGCCGACCCCCGGTAGATCGAGGCAGTTGTCACGGAACACCCCTAGGCTGAGCCGATGCGTACTCGTTTCGCGGAAAACCTCGACAGCCTGTCCGGCGATCTCGCCTCCATGTGCCGGCTATCCGTTACCGCGATGTCGGAGGCGAGCGACGCACTGCTGCAGGCAGACCTCGAGCTCGCCGAGCACGTCATCGATGTGAGCGGCGAACTCGACGATGCCGCGGCGCACTGGGAGAAGCGGGCCTTCGCACTGCTGGCGCTGCAGGCGCCGGTCGCGCACGACCTCCGGTTCATGGTTGGCGGCCTCCACATCTCCGCGGATCTGCACCGCATGGGCGGACTCGCGGTGCACATCGCGAAGATCGCCCGCCGACGGCATCCCGACCACGTCGTTCCTGACGAGGTCCTGGACGTGTTCACCGAGATGGGCGCCGTYGCCGTCGCGCAGGCGAAGGAGACGGAGCAGGTTCTGCAACACCGCGATCCCGAACGCGCACGCGGATTGCTGACGGCGGACGAGGCGATGGACGAACTCCATCGGAGCCTGTTCACGATCACCCAGGCCGAGGACTGGCCGCACGGTGTCCAGTCGGCCGTCGACATCACCCTGCTCGGCCGCTTCTACGAGCGGTTCTGCGACCACACGGTCGAGATCGGCAGGCGCGTCATCTTCCTCGAGACGGGCAGCCTGCCCGAACAGTGAGCGCGGCGCCCGGTCAGCTCAACCCTTCCGCCGCGGCCACCGAGGGCACCGGACCTCGGGTGTAGACGTCGAGGTGGAAGTCCGCGTCCTGGTACGCCCCGGCACGGTGGAGGCCGTCCGTCGCGGCGACCGTCTCGTGCACCGCGCGGCCGGTCTGCGGGTACTCGGGTACCGGATGCTGCCAGTGGACCGCCACGAGAGTGCCACCGACTTCCAGGGCGTCGACGGCACGTCCCAGCGTGGTGGCGAGGTCGGCGGGCGTCAGGTAGTACAGCACCTCACTGAGCACGACGAGGTCGAAGGCGCCGGGCGGCCACGGGTCGAGCAGCGATGCGAGGCCGAGTTCCACCCGGTCGGCCACTCCTTCGCGCCGCAGACGGTCCCGTGCGCTCTCCAGGGCGCGCGGAACCACGTCCGTTGCGACGACCCGGTCGCAGCGCCGCGCCAGGTGCGCCGTGAGCACGCCGATAGAGCACCCCGGTTCGAACGCCCGTCGATAGTGCGGACGGGGCAGGGCCGCGAGAGTGAGCGCGTACTTGCGGCGCTCGTACCACCGTTCGTCGAAGCCCCACGGGTCCGCCGAGTCCGCGTACATCGTCTCGAAGTAGCCGGGATCCATCGCGCTCACCACAGCACCCATTCCGTTGTCCGCATCAGTCTCGCGAGCACCCACGGCGGGAGGATCGCGGCGTCCCGCGGGTCCTCGGACAGCGGGAGGATCTGGGTCCGGAATTCGTCGACGGCACGGCGTTTGCGTGCCAGGATCTCGGCGGCCGGGGTCAGGACGCGTATCCGGTTCCAGGGCACCGCCGGATCGGCAGGCCGGGCCCAGTGCCACATCCAGACCGGATACTCGATCAGTCGGTGCCCGGTGATCGAGCAAGCTGCTGCCGCAGCTCGTCCGGTGGCTTCGTGATCGGGGTGGCCGTCGGCTCGCCAGGTCGCGAGCACCCACACGCTCTCCCCTTCACCGGAGGTCGCGGTGAGCACGTCCACGAGGCCGGTGGTGAGTGCGTGCTCGTGTGCGCTCACCCCGCCGTCCGGTATTCCGAGTCGCAGTGGTTCCCCGACACCCAACAGTGCTGTCGCCTGGTTCGATTCGGCGATCCGGGCGGCGGCCAGGGCGTCGGGCGACAGCGTCGGCGAGTCCGGGTGGGACGCCGCACCGTCCGTCACCGCCACCACCACGACGGGTATGTCGGCGGCCGCGGCGGCGGCCATCAGCGCGCCCACGCCGAGTACCTCGTCGTCGGGATGTGGTGCGACGACGACCAACCGGTCGCATTCCGCGAGTGGTACCGGCTGGAAGCGGGTGGACGCCAGCCACGGCTGCCATTCGTCCTCCGGTGTGCCGCGCGCGGCCACGGGGATCTCCCGGAATCTGGTGCCGTTGTCCACTGTCAGTCCTCCCCCGCGACGAGTGCGCCGAGTGTCGCGAGATCGCGTTCGGCGTGGGATTGCCGGATGTAGACGAGGAGGTCCGCGACGTTGCGGGCATGGTCGGCGTCGGTCGCGAGCGGCGCGGCGCCCAGCGCTCGGCCGACGCGGTCGATCACCTCGCTCGCGGTCCGTTCGATCAGCGCCCGCACCCGGAACGCGCGCACCTGGGCGGATCTCCGGTCGAGGGGGCTCGCGTCCACCTCCCCGGCCGCCGATTCGAGTGCCCATCGTGCCGCGCTGACGGCGACGTCGATCGCGCCGAGGTGCGCGAGCTGGTGACTGTCCGCGCGGCCACTCCGGGCCCGCACCCGCAGCGGTTCCGCGACGGCGAGTGCGCCCCCGAACCAGCACGCCGCCACCCCGATGCCGCCGTGCCAGAACCCGGGACGATCCAGGTACTCGTCGGGCGCGCCCACCGGTCGCGCGGGAACACCGTCGAACGTCACCGACTCGGTGTCGGTCGCCGCCATGCCCGGATTCCGCCAGCCTCCGCGTCCCGCCGTGACCCCCGGTTCCCGCAGATCGACGGCGAACAGGCGGGGTTGCCCGTCGACTCGTGCCGTGACCAGGGCATGCGTGCACATCGACGCCCCGGAGCACCATGCCTTGGTCCCCCGCAGGCGCCACCCGGTGACGTCGCGGGACGCGTGCAGGACGGGGTGTGGTGGCTCGCTGGCCCACACGCCCCAGAATTCGTTCCGGCCGGAGCGGGTGCCGTCGACTTCGGCGAGGATCGCGTCCGCGTCGGCGTGTGCCTCGAGGAGCCGGCCGACCGAGAGGTCGTGGCGGCACCATTGCGTCAGCCGTGCCCACCGGGCTGCGGTCGAGCCTCCGCCGGGCAGCGGCAGTTCCGCGTCCCCCGCACCGATGATCGCCCGCACTGCGGCGTCGGTGGGGCTGCTGTCGTGGGTGACGTCGGCGCTCATCGGTCCTGCAGTCCTTCGAGGTACGTGGCGAAACCCTGCGGCGCGCGGGCGTCGACTCGCGCAGATGTCTCCACCGGGGCATCGATACTCCACACCACGTTCGCTCCCCGCTCGACCATCCGCTGCACCAGATCCACGTCCTCGTGCGCGGGCAGTGCGGCAAACCCTCCCGCCGCCCGATACAGGTCCGCGGAGAATCCGAGGGATGCGCCGTGCACGTGCCCGTGGGCGGCGCCGGACCGGTAGGCGCTGCCGTACCGCGACCGGACGTGGTCGGGCCACCCCGACCAGTCGGTGACCGCCACCGTGCCCGCCACCAACTGCGCCCCACGACTCGCGTGTTGCAGGTGGGACGACAGCCAGTGCGCGGGGACGCGCGAGTCGGCGTCCGTCGTGGCGAACCACTCGTGCGGGCGCGGGGCGACCGACTCGAAACCCGCACGCCGGGCCGCTCCGACGTTCCGCGCACCCAGGACCACGACGTCGACACCCGCCCTGCGGACGACGGCGTCACTGCCGTCGGTGCACCCGTCGAGCACCACCACCGTCGTGACCGGCACGGACACCGCCTGCGCGGCGGTATGCAGGCCCTCCAGGCACCGCGGCAGCAACGCTTCCTCGTCGTGGGCGGGCACGACCACCGTGATGTGCTCGACGCGCATGACGTCCCTTCCTGATCACTCACTGTTTCCGGGTTCAGCAAGTACCCAGTCCGTCGTCAGGGGAACCACAACCGTTCGGCGTTGACGACGGCAACCTGGTGCGCGACCGGGACGGGTAGCGCACCCAGCAACGTACGGATTTGACGTCCCCGGGTCTTCACCGTCTCCGCCCTGCCCACGGTGTCCGTGCCGACGACGAATCGGTCGCGATGCCGGGTGATCACCTCCACCCAGTCGGCGGCGACGTCGGAGCCGTCGACGATTCGATCCAGCAGCACCCACGACAGTTCGACGGTCAAGTTCGGGTGCCGACCCAGTAGTTCGCGGACCAGGCCCAACTGACCGCTGGGGTCGACGCGGCGCGACACGCCCGCGTGGCACCAGACGACGGAGGTCGACCGATGCCGTTCGAGGGCTCGCTCGAGTGCGCCGATGTATTCGTGCCTGCCCGGCATTCCGGTCGAGGCGGAGTCGTGATGGAGCGAGATCGGCACCTCCTTCTCGGCGCAGAACGCGAGAACCTCGTCCATCGCCACGTGGTCGGGAGAGGGCACCTCGCCGAGCGTGAGATTCGTGAGGTCGTCGTGACGGAACATGACCTCACCGACACCGGCCCAGCGATCGGTGCGATTCCACACGAATTCGACATGCTCGACCGCGAGGCGGTCGGTGGGATCGAAACCACAGACGAGCGGCGCCACCGTCAACCGGCCGTCGGATTCGAGTTCGGGTAGCAGGTCGAGGACGATGGCGTCGGTCAGCGAGTGGTAATGACACGGCGAATTGTCGTCGAGGTAGTAGTCCGGCCGCACCGGCTCGGCCGTCGACCACTTCTTCTTCAGCGGGAGACCGAACACCACGGCGCGCTGCGCACCGGCGTCGACCAGGGTGTCGCGTAATTCGTGCACGGCGGCGGGATGTTGCAGGAAGTCCACCAGATGCACGTGCGTGTCGATCCACTGAGCAGAGGCCATGTGGTCCGATACCAGCAATTCCCCGCGGGAGCCGACTCTGATTCGGGATCTGCC
The DNA here is from genome assembly GCF_056402775.1 of Rhodococcus sp. P3_B8. NCBI lineage: Bacteria > Bacillati > Actinomycetota > Actinomycetes > Mycobacteriales > Nocardiaceae > Rhodococcus > Rhodococcus sp. P3_B8. The sequence continues at coordinate 81 of NZ_JBFUGT010000360.1, read as the reverse complement.
ACCGCGGGTAACCTCCCGCCATGAATGTCGCGGACAGCCCCCGCTACCGGAAGATCACCCTCACCGTGGACGTTGAGGAAC
>NZ_JBFUGT010000359.1:0-6040 GCF_056402775.1 Rhodococcus sp. P3_B8 | reverse complement strand
AGCAGGAGCAGGCCCCGGTGTCGGATCCGTTGGTGCTCGCGGGCGATCAGCAGGTGGACGGCGACGATGTGTCGAGTCAGGGCGACGGCGCGGCGGGCCGCGTTCTCGTCGTCCAGTAGGTAGGCGGCGGCGCGGTCGCCGGCGATGAGGAACCGCTCGTAGGCGAGCCGCGTGGGTGCCTGCTCGTCGAGATGGGATTGCGCGATCACCTCGACCAACTGCAGGGGAACCCGCAGCAGCCGATAGGGGAAGCGGAGAAGGGACATCGTGAGACCGCCGAGCGTCACACCGCGGATCGTAGCCCTCTCGATGCCCCTGGGGACATTGATGCGGAATCGGGGGCGGCCTACGGCTCGCACGTTGGGTTCAGGTCGCGCTGTCGCGGGTAACCCGAGAACCAATCCGAGACTCCCCCAACCAGGACCGATCCGATGACCTCACACCGGCACATCACCACCGATCACGACGAGATCCGCGGTTGGATTCAGGCGCATCACGGCGTACCGGCACGAACGGCGGCGAAAACCGACGACGTCGGCGCCCTGCATATCGACTTTGCCGCGGTCCGCCCCGGCGAGCTCGAGCACATCTCCTGGCAGGAGTGGTTCACCGCGTTCGATGCACAAGGCCTTGCCCTGTGCTACCCGGATCCGCATCTGCGGGGTGGAGCGAGTGCGTGGTTCGAACTCGTGCCCCGAGACGGCGGGATCCATCCCTGACGTAAGCGGCGTGCCCCACGGGCGGTGGGGAGGTGTCGGTTGCGCGCCTGCGTACCTGGGTAGCCTCCGCGAAAGACCACGTTGATCCGAAGGTCGGGGCGCCGGAGGATGTCCGCCGATGACCGATATCGTCACCGTCGACGAGAACGGGCGCTACCGGCTGCATCTCGAGCGCCGGCTGCACCACGACTGCGACGAGGTGTGGCGGGTGCTCCGCCTGCTGCATCCCGCGTGCGCAGGCACGGGCATGGCGTGCCGGGTCCGGCCGCCCAGCCTGCTCGAGTTCACCTGCGGGGAGAGCGTGCTGCGGTGGGAGATCACCGGCGACGGGCACTCGCGGACGGTTTTGCAGTTCAGCCACGATTGCCCCCGCCGCCAGGACGGAATCGAAGAGATGGGCTGGTGGCTCACCGAGCTCGACGTCCTCGGCGAACTCCTCGACGGGGTGGAGGTGACCGATTTCCGGCGCCGTGCCGAGGACATGATCGACCGCTGCCGACGCGCGTTCGAATGAGGACATCAAAGGGCAGTAACTGAACGGCAGGCGCAATGTGGCGCGGCTCGCGGCCCACAACCAGGGAAGACTAGGCATATGCCCAGCCACCCAGCTCTACGCGACCCTGGGTGTAGTGCGGTAAGCCCGACCACGCTGGTCCCGGAGTTTCTCGCGTTGTGTGCGCCGTTCAGAGGCCCGTTCCGTGGGTATCGGGATGGTGCAGTGCATATTGGCCGGGTCCGGTGGCCTTGGCCCGGTACATCGCCCGGTCGGCGTGATGAATCAGCTCGTGCGGGGAGACGGCGGCACCGGTGACGGCGATACCGATACTCGCAGTGATCGGCCCGTCCCCCGGGTGCGGGTCCACGGTGGCGATCCGGTCGGCGATCGCAATCACGTCCGCGGGACCGGTGACGGCCGGGCACAGGATCAGGAATTCGTCGCCGCCCAGGCGCGCCACGGTGTCGGTCGGCCGGACCACGGACCGCAGGCGATCGGCGAGTCGGATCAGGGCGGCGTCGCCACCGGCGTGCCCCAATCGGGCGTTGAGGTGTCGGAAGTTGTCGAGGTCGATCACCAGCACCGCCACCAGGCCGCCGGTGCGTGCCGCTCGGTCGAGGGCGGTGGTGATCCGCTCCAGGGCCAGGGTGCGGTTCGGTAACCCGGTGAGCGGGTCGTGCAGGCTCCGATGCCGCAATCGCTCCTCCGCCTCGATTCGCTCGAGCGCGGTCGACAGTACCGCGGCCACCGCGGACACAAACGCCACCTCATGCTCCCGGGTAGGGCGCGGTCGGGCGAAATGGGCGGTCAGCACCCCCCAGATCGGGTCGTGCCCGATCGGCACACCGATGCCGCCGCCCAGCCCGTGCGCGGCCATGTCCGCGGTGGCGAACCGGCGCTCACGGGCGCGGTCCGGGCAGCACACCACCACCGCCGCCTCGGCGGCCGCGTACCCGGTCAGCGAGCCGTGGCCGGCGGCGACGGTGGTCGGGCGCGGCCCGGGCCCGTGGTAGCCGAGTACCGTCAGCGCCGCCCCGGCGGTGTCCGGCACCCGGGCCACCGCCGCGCACCGCACCCCCAGCAGTGCGGTGAGCTCCGTGGTCGCGGCGGTCAGGAGAGTGTCGAGGTTGGCGGTGACCGCGAGCCGGCTCAGTTCGGCGAGTACGTGTTGTTCCCGGCACCGGCGGTCGGCTTCCGCTAGGGCGGCGAGCAGCGATTGCCCCTGCTCGCCCGCGGTGGACGGCTCACGGCTGATTACCCCGATCAGCAGCGGGCGCCCGTCCTCGTCGCGCTCGGTGACGAAGACCGACAGGACCACCGGGATCGGCGCACCGGTGCGCAAATGCCGCAACTCCGTCGGCCCGCACCACCGACCCCGTCCGGTCAGGGCGGCCGAGACCTCCGGTGCCTGCGCCACCGCGCTGGCGGTGCAGACATCGGCAGCCCTGCGCGCGGACACCTCGCCGCCCTTCGGGAACCCCACCAGGGCGGCTCCGGCTGGGTTCAGATAGCGGAGACGGCCCGAGCCGAACTCCCACAGCGCCACCGGGGCGGGCGCGCATTCCAACGCGGCGACCAGCTGCGCCGACATCGCCGCGCCCGGGAACGATCCCGTCTCGGATTGGGTCACCTCTTCGGAGAACCCGGATCGGGTCACCTCTTCGGGTAACCCGGATTGTGCGGCGCCCTCCGGCGCCCGGTACGGTTTGAATAATTCAGTCACGACTGGTTGGTTTCATTCTTGCACAACAACTTTCAGTGAATAGTTATGTCGCACCGGCTACCGCATTCGTTTCACGAGAAGGCTCCCGAGTCGCGGAATCGGCGGCGGCGACATGCCGAGGCGACATCTCCACGGCCTCTCCCATCCGATGCCTCATGCCCCATGCCCCATGCCCCATGCCGCGGTCCTACCGATCCACGGGCGTGCGGGCGATGCTGATGACGACGCCGCATTTGGTGTTCATTCGCGTCGTCTCCCTGGGTGCCCTTTGCACATGCTGCGCGCTCGTGAAGTTCCGAAACCCGTCACTCTCGTGCCAGGTGAGATGAAAATACGGCAACGGGTCTGTAGAGTTTCCGTGTCGGCAAAAACGCGCGTACATTGCGAAGCGTCACTTCCTCGAGCCGCGCTAATTTCGGGGAGACCCACATTCTTGAGCCGCGCTTCGCGCAAAGTTATTCCGGGTCGACTGGCCCGATTTCGGGGTGACGATATCGACTCATCGGCCCCGGTCGCTTGCCGACCGGGCACCCCGTGGACCGAGCTCGCTTCCCGGCCGAGGACGGTGGTAGGGGTAGGCGGCGACCTGGCCGGTGATCGTGCTGATCAGGGCGGTGGACCGGCTGCCCTCAGGCGGGCCGGGCCACCGCCGTCGCGGATTCGGTCGGTCAGCTCAGGCCGATGCCGCCGCCGATGGTGACGCTCAGCCACTTCAGGAACGCCTCGAACGGGCATTGAAGCAGAACCCATCGGAATTCACGCCTTTCCTGGTGATGAATCCACGGGATCGTCGATCACCGCTTACCGTGCCTATCGCGCTCGGGGGCGTGGAGTGTTTCGCAAAAAACCGAATTTCTCACATAATGAAATTAACAACCGCCCATAATGTTCGGGGTAAAATAACAACCGCCCATAATGTTCTGGGAAATCGGTTAGCAAGTAAGGTGAATTCGAAATTGATCGGCGCATTTGTTTCTCGTGTGTATTCGCGTGATCCACGAGGTTACGGAGGTGGGGCCGCGTGCGGGCTGAGGTGGGGTGGGCGAACGCTTGACCTCGGCCCCGCGCGGCGGGGCGCCCCGCGGGCCGAGGGGTTCAACGGCCGGAGCGGGGCTGGCTGCCCGGACCGCTTGCGGGGCGGGCAGCGTATCAAGCGGGTACCCGCTTGCCACTGCGCTACGCGGGTTTCCCTGAAAGCCCGGCCTCGGCCTGCTTCGTGCGGTGGCTGTTTCGGATTGGGGATGTGGTGTGCGGCCGGATTGAGCGTCGCCGACGCGGGGTAGTCGGCGGGAACGAAGGCACCACCCACCGACCACGGCCCCCACCCTTTTCGCCGACGCCGGCGCCGAGGTGCACCACATCTTCTCGACAAAGGGGTTGGGCGATGGCAGGCAAGGGTCAGATGGCGTTGGCCGTGGGTGCCGGGTACATGCTGGGCCGCACGCACAAGATGAAGTTGGCGCTGATGCTCGCGGGCGCCGGAGCATCCAGTCGGTTTCCTTCTGGCTCACTGGGTGTGCTCGGTCAGGCCGGCAAGCTGCTCGGGGATTCGCCCGAGGTCGCCAAGCTCGGCGGGGCGGTCCGGAAGGAGTTGATGAACGCGGCGAAGACGGCCGCGGTGACCGCGGCCAGCCATCGCATCGACTCGCTCAACTCCCGGTTGCAATCGGGCGGCGACGAGGCTTCGGGCGGGAAGAGGTCCAAGCGCAAACGTCACGAGGAGCCCGAGGACGACTACGAGTACACGGAGGACGAGACCGCCGAGGAGGACGAAGCCGAGGAGGAGGCGCCCCGCGCCCGCAAGCGCCCGGCCCCGCGCCGCCGCTCGTCGAGTGGCGGTAGTTCCCGGCCCACCCGGTCCCGGTCGCGGTCGTCGAAGGACGACGACGAGGAAGACGATCTGGCCCGAGCCAGGGCCCGCAGGACGCGCGCGAAGGCGACGACCGATTCTGTACCCGTACGACGACGCACCCGGAAGTGATCAGCGATGACCTCGAATCTCGACAGCGCGGCGAAGAAGCTGCGCCAGAACGTGTCCGGTGCGTCCGGTGAGGCCGCATCGCTGTCACCGCTGAAGAAGGCGGCGCAGGGCCTGCTCGGCACCGTGACCGACAAGGCGATGTCCACCGTGTCCGACAAGGTGCAGGGTGCGTCCGGCCGGCTCACCGACTACGCCGAGGGCGGCGGCGGCAGCCTGCTGTCCGCGGTCACCGGAAACGGCAACGGTGATGGTGAGGGGGACGAGAAGGGCGACGGCAAGTCACTGTTCTCCGGGTTGACCGACAAGGTGAAGGAGACGGCGTCGGATGTGAAGGACGCGGTCACCGGTGGTGGCGGTGGCGGTAAGGGCAAGAAGCTCAAGTTGACCAATATCGTCGAAACGATCGATGTCGGTGTCCCGGTCCAACTGGCSTAYAACCAGTGGACCCAATTCGYCGACTTTCCCTCCTTCATGAAGAAGGTCGAGCGGGTGGAGCAGGAGGCGGACGARAAGSTCGAGTGGAAGGCTCAGATCTTCTTGTCGCACCGGACCTGGGAAGCGTCGATCATCGAGCAGGTCCCGGATGAGCGGATCGTGTGGCGTTCGAAGGGTGCCAAGGGTTTCATCGACGGGGCGGTGACGTTCCACGAGGTGACTCCCGATCTCACCCGCATCGTTCTGATCCTCGAGTATCACCCGAAGGGMTTGTTCGAGAAGACGGGAAACCTGTGGCGTGCACARGGRCGACGARCRCGGYTGGARTTGAAACACTTYGSACGCCATGTCATGACSCAGKCCGTTCTCCATCCYGACGAGGTGGAGGGCTGGCGCGGGGAGATCCGGGACGGCAAGGTCGTCGAACCCGAGGATGCCGAGGACAACAACGAAGAACCAGCTGACGACGAGACCGACGAGTACGAGGAGGAGGAGCCGGAGGAGGAGACCGGCGAGGACGAGGAGGAGGAGCCGGAGGACGAGACCGGCGAGTACGAGGAAGACACCGCCGAGGCGGAGGAGGAGCCGGAGGACGAGACCGGCGAGTACGAGGACGAGGAGGAGCCCGAGGAAGACACCACCGAGGCGGAGGAGGAGCCGGAGGAAGACACCGCCGAGTACGAGGA
>NZ_JBFUGT010000358.1:0-6116 GCF_056402775.1 Rhodococcus sp. P3_B8 | reverse complement strand
GTGCTGCCGCCGTCCAGCGACGCCGAGGCGCGGGCCGCCCGGACCGCCGCCTCGGCCGCCGTGGTCGGCCAGCCGCGCCGGTTGGTCTTGTGGCGGTGAACCGCACCGAGCGCGTCGCGCGCACGGTCCGCGGCTTCGCGGACGCCGGGAAGGTCGACGAGGGGCTGCAACGGGTCGCTCACGTACCGGAACGCTACCCGGCGCCGTCCCGGGTCAGGCGCCGAGCCGGATCGATCCGCCGGGAATCGCGTCCAGCAGCTTCCGCGTGTACTCCTCCTTCGGTGATGCGAAGACCTCGTCCGTGGTCGCTTTCTCCACGATCGCGCCGGTGGACATGACGAGCACGTCGTCGGCGATCTGCCGCACCACCGCCAGGTCGTGGGTGATGAACAGGTACGTCAGCCCCAGCTCCGCCTGCAGGTCGTTCAGCAGGGTCAGGATCTGGTCCTGGACCAGTACGTCGAGCGCCGACACCGCCTCATCGCACACCACCATCTCCGGCTGCAGCGCCAGCGCCCGGGCGATCGCCACCCGCTGCCGCTGGCCACCGGACAGCTCGTTCGGGAACCTCCGCATCACCGAAGCCGGCAGGGCCACCTTGTCCAGCAGGTCGCGTACCCGCGCTTCCCGCTCGGCCTTCGTCCCCACCTTGTGGGTGCGGAGGGGCTCCTCGACGGTGCGGAAGATCGAGTACATCGGGTCGAGCGTGCCGTACGGATTCTGGAAGATCGGCTGCACCCGGCGGCGGAACGCAAGCGTCTCCCGGCGGTCCAGCGTCGCGACGTCCTTGCCGTCGAACACGACATTCCCCGACGTCGGCGCGAGAAGTCCGAGGACCATCTGCGCGACCGTCGACTTGCCCGACCCCGACTCGCCGACGATGGCCGTGGTCGTTCCACGTCGGACCGCGAACGAGACGTCGTCGACCGCGGTGAAGTCGGTGGACTTCCGTAGCCCGTGCCGGATCTTGAACACCTTGGTCAGCCCGGTGGCGACGACCACGTCGTCGGTGGCCTTGCCGAACTCGACGCCGATCTCGCCGTGCTGTTCGGCCTCGCCGACCACCTCGAGGGCGTGCTCCCGGATGTCCGCCCGGGCCAGCGAAGAACTCCGGCGTTGCGACGCCAGCGACGGCGCCGCGGCCACCAGCTTCCGGGTGTACGGGTGGCGCGGCCGCTGCAGGATCTCCAGCGCCGGCCCTGCCTCGACCACCCGCCCCTTGCTCATGACGATCAGGTGCTCGGCCCGCTCGGCGGCCAGGCCGAGGTCGTGGGTGATGAGGAGCACCGCGGTGCCCAGCTCGTTGGTGAGACCGTCCAGATGGTCGAGGATCTGGCGTTGGACCGTGACGTCGAGTGCCGACGTGGGCTCGTCCGCGATCAGCAGTTGCGGGCGGGCCGACAGTCCGATGGCGATGAGGGCGCGCTGCCGCATGCCGCCGGAGAACTCGTGCGGATACTGGCCCAGGCGGTCCTCCGCGTCGGCGAGTCCGGCCTCCTCGAGCAGCTCGGCGGCACGCGCCTTCGCGGCCTTGCCCTTCGCGATCCCGTTGGCTTCCAACGCCTCCTCGATCTGGAAGCCGATCTTCCACACCGGGTTGAGGTTGGACATCGGGTCCTGCGGGACGAGGCCGATCTTCTGACCGCGCAGCGCGACGAACTCGCGCTCGGACGCCTCCGCGAGGTCCTGCCCCTCGAACAGGATCCGGCCGCCGGTCACCTTTCCCGTCCCGGGCAGCAGGTTGATGATCGCGTGCGCGGTCGTGGACTTGCCCGAACCGGACTCGCCGACGATCGCCACCGTCTGCCCCGGATACACCGTGAGGCTGACACCGCGCACTGCGGGCACGAGCCCGGAATGCGACTGGAACGACACTTCCAGGTCCCGGATCTCGAGCAGCGGCACCTCGTCGGCCGAATTCTGTGGTCCGGCTGGTTCGTTCGTGGACACCCCGCTCACCTCTTCCTGGCCTTGGGATCGAGCGCGTCCCGCAGAGCGTCGCCCATCATGATGAACCCGAGCACCGTGATCGCCAGCGCGGTCGCCGGATAGAACAGGATCGGCGACCCCTGACGCAGCGTGACCTGGGCGGTGCTGATGTCTCCGCCCCACGAGATCTCGGTGGACGGCAGACCGATACCGAGGAACGACAGCGTCGCCTCGGCCACGATGTAGATGCCGAGCGAGATGGTCGCGATCACGATGATCGGGGCGAGGGAGTTGGGCAGCACGTGCCGGACGAGGGTGCGCATGTTCGACACCCCGAGCGCCCGCGACGCCATCACGTAGTCGTTGTTCTTCGCCGAGATCACCGAGCCGCGAGCGATTCTCGCCATCTGTGGCCAGCCGAACAGGGCGAGGACGACGATCAGCGTCCAGATGGTGCGGTTGGCGAACAGTTGCATCAGGACGATCGCGGCGAGGATGAGCGGAATGCCGAAGAAGATATCGGCGACCCGGGACAGCAGCGAGTCGGCCCAGCCGCCGTAGTACCCGGCGACCGCACCGAACACCACGCCCACGACGAGCACGATCGACGTGACCCCGACACCCACCAGCACCGACGCCCGCGCCCCGTAGATCGTGCGGGAATAGATGTCGCAGCCCTGCTTGTCGAATCCGAACCAGTGCCCCGACGACGGCCCCTGCATGCTGAACGCGAGATCGCAGAACCTGGGATCGGTGCCGGTGAACAGACCGGGGAAAGCCGCAACGGCGATCACCACCACGATTATCACCGTGGCGACCAGGAACAGCGGACGTTTGCGGAGGTCCCGCCACGCATCCGACCACATGCTCGTCGGCGGCTGGTCGATGTGGACGGCGTCGGTCTCTCCCGGCGCCGCCACTTCTTCGGGTGCCACGAAATGCGCCTGACGGGTCTTCCGGTCGCCCGTCCGGGGCGACTCGTTCTCCACTTTCTCAGACATAGCGAATCCTCGGGTCGAGCGCGGCGTACAGGAGGTCGACGAGCAGGTTGGCGAGCAGATAGATGACGATCAGCACCGTCACGAAGGACACCACCGTCGGCGCCTCACCGCGGGTGACCGCCTGATAGATCGTGCCGCCGACACCGTTGATGTTGAAGATGCCCTCCGTGACGATCGCACCGCCCATCAGCGTGGCGAGGTCGGCGCCGAGGAACGTGACCACCGGGATCAGCGAGTTCCGCAGCACGTGCACCTGCACCACACGGCGCCGCGAAAGGCCCTTGGCCGTCGCGGTTCTCACGTAGTCGGCGGTGAGGTTCTCGGCGACCGACGTACGGGTGAGCCGGAGTACGTACGCGAACGACACCGACCCGAGGACGAACGCGGGCAGCAGCAGATTCTTGAAACTGGTGTTGCCCCCGACCGTCGGCGGCACCAGCCCCCATTTCACGCCGACGAAGAACTGGGCCAGGAAACCGATGACGAAGATCGGGATCGCGATGATCACCAGGCTCACGAGGAGGACGGAACTGTCGAAGATGCCGCCCTTGCGGAGTCCGGCCCACAGGCCGAAGCCGACCCCGAAGATCCCCTCGATGGCGAGTGCCATCAGGGACAACTTGATGGTGATCGGGAATGCCTGCGCCAGAACCTCACTGACGGGGCGGCCGGAGAAGGACGTACCGAAGTCGAGGGTGAAAATGCCCTTCAGATACAGGAGGTACTGCGTCAGGAACGGCTCGTCGAGGTGGTATCGCTCACGGAGTTGGGCCGCCACCGCGGGGCTGAGTGCCTTGTCGCCGGCCAGCGCGGCGATCGGGTCTCCGGGCAGCAGGAACACCATCGCGTAGATCAGGAACGTGGCCCCGAGGAACACGGGGATCATCTGGAGCAAACGGCGACCGACGTACCAGAGCATCGGATCACCTCCTATTCGTCGGGAGCAGTGACGTCAGGAATCCGCAGCCTCGGCTCGTACTCCCGGGTGGGGCCGCGAACTGACAGCTCGCGGCCCCACCCGTCGTCGAAGAATCTCCGGTGCGTCAGTTCTTCTCGATGTCGGAGTACATCGGGATGCCCTTCCAATCGATGACCACGTTCGACACGTTCTCCGACCAGCCGCTGGCGGCGTTGCGGTACCACGTCGGGACGGCAGGCAGGTCGCGTAGGAGCACTTCCTGCGCCTGGTTCAGCAGTTCCTGGGCCTTGTCGGGATCGACCTCACCCGCGGAGGCACGCAGCAGCCGGTCGAACTCGGGGTTCGAGTAGTCGCCGTCGTTGGAGCTGCCGCCGGTCTGGTAGTTCTGTGCGAGGAAGCCGTACTGCTGCGGGTAGTCGCCCTGCCACCCCGAACGGAACGCGCTGGGGATGGTGCGGTTGGTGGCCTCGGTGCGGATCTGCGCGAACGTGGGGTACTCCTTGCCCTTCGCGTCGATACCGAGGGTGTTGCGGATGTTGTTGGCGGTGGCGTCGACCCATTCCTTGTGGCCGCCGTCGCCGTTGTACGCGATCTCGAAACTGCCCGACCACGGGGCGATGGCGTCGGCCTGGGCCCACAGCCGCTTCGCCGCCTCCGGGTCGTACTTCAGGTTGCCGTTGCCGACGAGCGAATCCGACCAGCCCTCGATGGCGGGGCTGGTGAAGTCGAGCGCGGGGGTGCGGGTCTTGTTGTAGATCTGCTGGGTGATCTGGTCGCGGTTGATCGCCATCGAGATGGCCTGGCGGCGCAGCGTGCCCTCCTCACCGCTGAAATGCGGCAGCCGGCCCGGGATCGTGAACGTCTCGATGGTCGCGGACGGCTGATTCACGGTGCGACCCGGCAGGTCGGTCTCGAACGTGGTGACCGCGCTCGGCGGCACCTGGTCGAGCACGTCGACGTTGCCCGCGAGCAGATCCGTGTACGCCGTGTCGAGGCTGTTGTACATGACGAAGTCGACGCCGGCGTTCTTCGGCTTACGGTTGCCGTTGTAGTCGGGGTTCACGACGGTGTCGATCCGGACGTTGTGCTGCCACGCTCCGGGGCCGGACATCATGTACGGACCGTTGCCGACGGGATTCTCACCGAACGCCGCCATGTCCTGGTACGCCACCGCAGGCAACGGGTAGTACGCGGCGAACCCGAGGCGGTCCGGGAAGGCCGACTCGGGCTGTTTCAGTTCGATCGTGAACGTGGAGTCGTCGACCACCTTCAGTCCCGACATGGTCTGCACCGTCGGGTTCTCGGCGGCCACCTCGTCGTAGCCCTGGATCGGGTCGAAGAAGGACGCTTGGATCTGCGCATTCGTGGACAGCGCGCCGTAATTCCAGGCGTCGACGAAGGAGGCCGCCGTGACCGGCGTGCCGTCCGTGAACGTCCAGCCGTCCTTCAGCTTCACGGTGAAGTTCTTGCCGTCCGTCGTCTCGATCGACTCGGCGACCTCGTTGTTCACCCCGCCGTCGGAGTCGTAGGAGACGAGCCCCGCGAACAGTGAGTCGACGACGCGGCCGCCCTGATTCTCGCTCGTATTGGTGGGAATCAACGGATTCTGCGGTTCACTTGCCCAGGCGTTGACGATTCCGCTACCACCCCCGCTCGTCGAATCACCGGACGAGCAGGCGGACAGCATCCCTGCTGCCAGGCCGACCGCCACAACGGCGGTTGCCACACGTGTGATGCGCAAAGCGTTCCTCCCAGATCTGCGTGGTTCCGGGCAGCGGCTCCGGGCGCAGCCCGAATGATGGGATGACGATAAGTCAAGGTTTCAATCTGTGTAGCCACGACGGGCGAAACTCGTGCAATCGGCACCTGATCGAAACATCGTGGGCGCAGGGGTCTCCACTCGTCGCACCCGATCGCCGTCCGTCGCGTCCAGTCGACCGATCGTCGCAGAATATGGGCATGCAACCCTCTGCAACGGTGCGCTCGGGAGACCATGTGACTACCCTCACACGTGCTAGAAGTGCCGAATTCGAGACTGGAAAGAAGGCCGGGCCACAATGACCAGTGCAGCACAGGCGAGCGGAGCGACGGAGAAGTCGGAACATTCTGATTCCGTCCCGCAGGTGTATCCGCCGAGCCCCGAGTTCACCGCCACGGCGAACGCCGGCCCCGAGCTTCAGGCTGCCGCCGACGAAGACCGTCTCGCATTCTGGGCGAAGCAGGCCGAGCGCCTGCATTGGCACGCCCCCTTCTCCGAGGTCCTCGAC
>NZ_JBFUGT010000357.1:0-6145 GCF_056402775.1 Rhodococcus sp. P3_B8 | reverse complement strand
GTACTCGGCGTGGAAGAGTAAACCGTCCTCGAAAGTGGTGCGCCCCAACGGGATCGATCCGGAGCGGGCGAAAGCGATGATCGACGGCTGGCTCGCGGCGTCGTCCGGACGCTGGCTGTCGGACTTTGAGGCATCGCAACTCCTCGCGTGCTACGGCGTGAACGTCGTGGAATTTCGTTCCGCCACCACCGAAGACGAGGCCGTGCAGGCCGCCGAGGAATTGGGATACCCGGTCGCGGTGAAGGCGACGGGGGAGCAGTGGCGGCACCGGCCGGACCTCGGTGGCGTCCGCCTCGATCTGGTCGGACCCGATTCGGTCCGCTGGGCCTACCGCGACCTCGCCGCGGCGTCCGGTGAACCGCTACTCCACGTGCAGCGGATGGCCACCAAGGGAATCGGCTGCGTGGTGGGCGTGCAGGACGACCCGTCGTTCGGTTCGCTCATCTCGTTCGGACTTGCCGGCGTGATCTCCGACCTCCTCGGCGACCGCGCCTACCGGGTGCTGCCCCTCACCGAAGACGCCGCAACGGAACTGATCGACGCACCGAAAGCGGCGCCGCTGCTGTCCGGCTACCGGAGCGCGGTACCGGTGAACAAATCGGCTCTCGTCGACCTCGTGCAGCGGATCTCCGCCCTCGCCGACGACCTCCCGGAGGTACGGGAACTGGCCTGCGAACCCGTGCTCGCGTCGGCCGAAGGCGCGCAGATCACCGATTCGCGCGTGCGGATCGGCCCGGAACCCAGCGTCGCCGACCTCGGCCCCCGCCGCCTGCGCTGACCGGTCACCCGGTCCCGCAGACAGCGCAACGCCGGTGCCGGTCGCGTACGACCGGCACCGGCGCTGATACCGGGTGGGAGACTCTCGTCAGCTGGCGTAGGAGCGCAGCCGCTCGGCGCGGTCGCCCTGACGCAGCTTGCCCATCACTTCGCGCTCGATCTGACGGACACGCTCACGGGAGAGCCCGAAGAGCTTGCCGATCTGGTCGAGAGTGCGCGGCTGACCGTCGTCCAGACCGTAACGGAGGCGGATGACCTGCTGCTCACGCTCGTCGAGGGTGGCCAGCACGCTGCGCACGTCGCTGTGCAGGAGACCCGCGATCACGGCGTTCTCCGCCGACGTGGCCTCGGAATCCTCGATGAAGTCGCCCAGGGGAGCTTCCTCGTCGTTACCGACCGGCATGTCGAGGCTCACCGGGTCGCGGCTGTGGTCGAGGAGATCCGCGATCTTGTGCGCCGGGATGCCCGACTCCTCGGCCAGCTCGTCGTCCGTCGCCTCACGCCCGAGCTGCTGATGCAGCTCACGCTTGATACGGGCCAGCTTGTTGACCTGCTCGACGAGGTGCACTGGGAGCCGGATCGTCCGGCTCTGGTCGGCCATGCCGCGGGTGATCGCCTGACGAATCCACCAGGTGGCATACGTCGAGAACTTGAACCCCTTCGCGTAGTCGAACTTCTCCATCGCGCGGATCAGACCCAGGTTGCCCTCCTGGATGAGGTCCAGCAGCGGCATTCCGCGTCCGGTGTAGCGCTTCGCGAGCGAGACGACGAGCCGCAGGTTGGCCTCGAGGAGGTGCGCGCGGGCGGACTGTCCTTCACGGACGACCGTCGCGAGGTCGCGCTTCTTGGCGGGGGAGAGTCGCTTCCCGGTCTCCAGGATGTGCGCGGCGTACAGCCCAGCCTCGATTCGCTTGGACAGTTCTACCTCGTCTGCGGCCGTCAGCAGAGCCGTGCGGCCGATTCCGTTCAGGTAGACCCGGACCAGGTCGGCAGCGGGGCTCTGGGCGTCCAGATCGGCAGCGCTGGGGCGAATGCGAGTAGTGGTGCTGGGGCTTGTCATGACTTGCCTCCTCATCGGTGGTGTCTCATATGGATCAACGCACCGAAGGCCTGGGAAAGTTCCCGGCCGGTAATTTGCGAAGAGGCTGTGACCTGCGGGTTCCTCGATTCGGTCCTGAGAAGTTGCTGAGAACACGTATAAGGGGGACGGATCGGGAACCCGACGGCTACGCGGGAAGCACGAGTCCGTGCCGGACGAGGGCGTGCACGAGTGGCACGGCCGACTGCGCGAGGTCCTCGGCGTCGACGCCGTGGGCGGCGGCGAGAAGCTCGATCAGTTCGCCCAGCACGAGGCCGTCACCGCGCATGCCCGCGACGAGCGACGCGACGAGATCGTCGATCTCGTGCTGCCACGCCGGGCCGTTCCCGCGGTGCAACCGGGCGACCACCTGGGTCCATCCTTCGTCGCCGGGCAGGAACACCCGCTCCAGGGCGGTGCTCTCCTCCACGCGGAAACGTGCGGTGAGCACGTCGTGCTCGCGCAGCCACGCCACCCGCTCGAAGTACGCGAGCGCCTCCGCGCCCAAGGGGTCGATGAAGCCGTGGGTGAGATCCTCCGCCATCAGATCGGTGGGTGCGTCGGTCCGGCGCAGGTAGACGAACCCGAAGCCGACCCCCTCGACGCTCGCRCTCGCGAGGTGATCCAGCCAGTCCTCGGCAATAGTCGCGGTGGCCGGGTCCCGGGTGTCGAGGCCGCCGTCCCGCATCCAGGTGCCGACGTACAGGGCCGGGTCCGCGACATCCCGCTGAACCACCCACGCGTCGATCCCGTGGGCGGGAAGCCAGGAGGCCACCCGGGCCCGCCAGTCCTCGCCCTCGACGTGGATCCACGACGCCAGCAGCGCCGCCGTGCCGCCGGGCGCGAGGTAGTCCGCCACGCGGGAGATCATCAGTTCACTCGCGCCGTCGAGGTCGAGTCCGGAGTCGCGGTAGGTGTGACCCACCCGGGCGCGGCTGACGACGAACGGCGGATTGGCCACCACCTGATCGAACGTGCGGCCCTCGACCGGCTCGAACCACGAGCCGGCGAGCAGTTCCACCTGCTCCTCGTTGAGCGCCGCGGTGACTGCCGCCAGATCGACGGCACGGACATTCAGGTCCGTGGCCGTCACCGAGTCGGCGTAGGACGTGCCGTGCAGGGCCTGGATGCCGCAGCCGGTCCCGACGTCGAGCAGTGTCCCGACCGGCGCGGTCGGGGTGGCCTGCAGCAGCGACAGCGACGCGTGTCCGACGCCGATGACGTGGTCGACGGGGGTCTCGCGGGGGCGGAGGGAGCCGTCGAGGTCGGAGAGCACCCAGCGGTTGCCCCCGCCGATGTCCATCGGACGGAGGTCGAGGGCCGCGCGGACGACGTCACCGTCGGATTCGAGCAGGCCTGCTGCCACAGCGTCCTCGACCGGGAGCGGGGAGAGCGCCGCGGCCACCTCGCCGACGGGACAGTCGTCGGTGAGCAGGAACAGGCGGATCAGGGTGCCGAGTTCGCCGCAGCCGGCGCTGGCCCGGCGCACCGGGACCGGCTCGTTGCGGCTCAGCGCCGCATGGACCTCGGGGCCCAGCGCATCGAGCAGGGTGTCCGTGTCGTACCGGTTGCGGCGGAGGGCCTCACGCAGAGAGGGGCAGATCGACAGCAGCTCGTCACGGTTCACCCGTGCATTGTTGCAGCACGCCCGACCGCGTCAGCCCTCGATCGTGTGGTGCGGCGGCGCGGGCAGCGCGGTGGAGKGCGACTCGCGGTGGTCGTACCGGCTGGGCTCGTCCTTGGTGCGCGGCGGCCGGTCGTTGGCGATGAGAACCGCGATCCACGGCAGCGGGATCGACACGCCGATGATCGCCATCGAGATCCACGGGTTCTCCCAGATGCCGTACGCCACCGCCGCGAAGATCAGCGCGGGGAACCGGAAGGACATGATGAGCAGGTACTTGCGGACACGGGCGCGATGTTGATCCTCGATGGATCGCGCTGCCTCGGTGATGAGAACCGGATTGCTCGGGGAGCCGGCGTCGTGGGACCCACCGAACCCTGCACTTCGTGCCATGACTCCACTGTTCCACTGTCGGGCGGCAAATGCACACAGGGGGTGGGTTCGTCGGCCGGTTGCGGCATTATTGAGGGGTGAGCACTCAAACCAAGGAACGGCCCGACGTCACCACCGACGAGTCGACCGATGACGACACTCCCAAGTTCTTCCATTACGTCAAGAAGAACAAGATCGCGGAGAGCGCCGTCATGGGCACTCACGTCGTCGCGTTGTGCGGCGAAGTGTTTCCGGTGACGAAGTCCGCGAAACCGGGATCGCCGGTCTGCCCCGACTGCAAGAAGATCTACGAAGGATTGCGCAAGGGCGACTGAGGCTTCGCCGGCGCTCGTCGCACACCCGGTGGCTCGGGGGATTCTCGTACCGGGCCGTCGGGCTCGTCGCCGTTCCCGGACTCCGTCTCTGCCGCATCCGGACGGGCCCGGTCTCCGACGACCTTGATCGGACCGGTGGCGATGCGACGTGTGAGGCTGGTCACCGGACCCGTCGACGGCGAACTCTCGGCCTGCGCGGCGATCCAATCCCGCATCTGGTCGATGCGCGTCGCACGGGCGGGCCAGAACTCCTGGACGGTGGCGTTGAACTCGGCACCGAGCACCACCGCGAACCCCAGGAAGAACGTGAACAGCAGGAACGCGATCGGCGTGGCCAGCGCCCCGTACGTGTACCCGGTTCCGGCCACCCAGGAAAGGTAGCGGCGCAGGCAGGTGCTCGCTCCGAGGAAGAACACCCCCGCGACGAGTGCGCCGCCGAGCAGCCGGTGCCAGGGCAGCGATCGGGGGAGCGCCACCTTGTACAGCGTCGTCAGGCCGACGATGAGCAGCAGTCCCACGCCGGGGTAGTAGAACGTGTCGACGATCTCCGTCCCGATCGTGCGCCACGCCTCCGGGAGCACCCTGCCGACGAGCGTCGGACCCAGCGCGACCAGCGGCAGGGTGAACACGGCGAGGATCAGGAACATCACGTAGAGCAGCAACGCGAACACGCGCTGCCACACCGGGTGCCGCGCCTCCTGCTGGCCGTGGGCCTCGACGATCGAGTCCACGAACGTGGAAATGGCGGACGAGCCGGCCCACAGGGACAGCAGGAAGCTCAGTGACACGATCTCGGGACGTCCGCGTTCGAGTACGTCGCCGACCGTCGGGCGGATGATCTGTTCGACGACGCTGTCGCTGAACACCGTCCCGCTGAAATTGATGATCTTCGACTGGATGATGTCGACGGTGTCGGGCCCGAACCAGCCGCCGACGTAGCCGAGCATTCCGAGGAGCCCCAGCAGGAGCGGGGGCAGCGACAGCGTCTGCCAGAACGCCGCCGTGGCCGCCTTTCCGAAGATGGAATCGTCCCAGGCCTTGCTCGCTGTGCGACCGATCACGCTCAGTGTGCGACGTAGCGGATGCCACCCGGACCGGGGTGGGTCACCGCCACTCTGCGGCGTTGTCGAGGGTGTTTCGGTCATGATGTTTCCAGCATCCCTGACGACACGCCCGGTTGCCCACCGCTGCTGTCCTCGTGTCGCGACAAATCTGTCACTATCGGATGTCGCGAATGCGGTTCGCGTCGGATCCGGACGCTAGGCTCCTTGACGGACAGCGCCTTCGGGTGTGGACCCGGACATGTCGATCGAATACCGAGGAGTGCGAGCAAACAGTGCCATGCCAGCGGAGGGCAGCCCGTGAGTGCTGAGACRGTGGGCTCCCAGTCGGCGCCGAGAGTGGAAACCGAGGCCGCGCAGATCGTGGGCACCGAGGCTTACCTCGCACAGACGGAACCGGCCAGACCCGCAGGATCCCTGCGTGCCTGGCAGCGTCGTGCGCTGACGAAGTATCTGTCCACCGGACCGCAGGACTTCCTCGCGGTCGCGACGCCGGGCGCCGGTAAGACCACGTTCGCGCTGCGGGTCGCGTCGGAGTTGCTGCGCGATCGCACCGTCGATCAGGTGACCGTGGTCGCGCCGACCGAGCACCTCAAGCACCAGTGGGCCGAGTCCGCCGCGCGCAACGGCATCGCGCTGGACTCGTACTTCTCGAACTCGACCGGGCAGACGTCCAGCGACTACCAGGGTGTCGTGGTGACGTACGCGCAGGTCGCCTCGCACCCGTTCAAGCACCGGGTCCGTACCGAGAGCCGCCGCACGCTGGTCATCCTCGACGAGATCCACCACGGTGGTGACGCGAAGAGCTGGGGTGACGCCATCCGGGAGGCGTTCGGTGACGCCACCCGCCGCCTCGCCCTGACCGGTACGCCGTTCCGCAGCGACGACAGTGCGATCC
>NZ_JBFUGT010000356.1:0-6148 GCF_056402775.1 Rhodococcus sp. P3_B8 | reverse complement strand
GACTCGAACAGCAGAGGGACACGCTCCGCACTCTTGTTCCCGCGCCCGATCCCGATGTGCTGGACGAGACGCCGGTGTGGGCGTACTACTCGTGGCGACGCACCGTGGTGCGGTTGCTCGGCCCCGCAGCGTTCCGGTTGCTGCGGCTGGACCGTAATCGAAACAAAGTCACCGCACCGGAGCAGGAACGACTTCGCGACGTGACCGTCGGGATCGTCGGGCTGAGCGTCGGCCACGCGGTTGCGCTGGCCCTCACCCTGGAAGGGGCATGCGGCGGCCTGCGGCTCGCGGACTTCGACACCCTCGAACTGTCCAACCTGAACCGGGTTCCCGGCACCGTTCTGGACCTCGGCGTGAACAAGGCAGTGGTCGCCGCCCGCCGTATCGCGGAGATCGACCCCTACGTCACTGTGACGTTATGGGAGGACGGTCTCGACGTCGAGTCGGTGGCCGAATTTCTGGACGGCACGGACGTGGTGATCGACGAGTGCGACTCGCTGGACGTCAAGGTGTCCCTGCGGAGGGAGGCCCGTCGCCGGGGTCTGCCGGTGCTGATGGCCACCAGCGACAGGGGCCTGCTGGACGTCGAGCGGTTCGACCTCGAACCGGATCGCCCAATCTTCCACGGAGTGATCGGCGACGTCGACGTGGAGTCACTCGCCGGTCTCGGCGCGCGGGACAAGATTCCGCTCGTCCTTCGGATTCTCGACGCCACACAGTTGTCGGCGACGATGGCGGCCTCGCTGGTGGAGGTGGACGAGACCATCTCGACCTGGCCGCAGCTCGGGGGCGAGGTGTTGCTCGGCGGGGCGGAGGTCGCGGCGGCGGTGCGGCGCATCGTGCTCGGACAGCCGCTCGCGTCGGGTCGATGTCGCATGGATCTGGACGGGCATCTCGATGCCCTCACCGATCCGCCCAGACCGCACGACCTGCTGGAGGCGCCTGCGGATCGTGCGGCGGCCGCAACCTCGTACGACGCCGTCGACGCCGTCGTGAATGCCGCGGCTCGCGCGCCTTCCGGCGGCAACGTTCAGCCGTGGGCGATTGCGGCGGACGACGAGGGGCTGACCATCTCCCTGGCCCCGACGCACACGACGGCCATGGACGTCGGATACCGCGGCAGTTGTGTCGCGATCGGCGCCGCCTTGCACAACGCCCGGATCGCCGCGTCGGCCGCCGGACTGCTCGGCGCCGTGACAGTCCGCGACGGGGATCTGGGACTTCCCGTCGCCACGATGACGTTCGGCAGCGGAAACGACCGTGAACTCACCGACCGCTACGAGCACATGCTCGACCGGACCACCAACCGCCGGCCGGGCGTGCCCCGGCCGTTGGACGACACGCAGGTAGGGCTTCTCTCGGATGCTGCATCTCGCGAGGACGCACGCCTCTGCCTGGTGACCGACCGGGACGACATCGCGACGATCGGCGCCATTCTGGCGGAGTCGGATCGCATCCGATTCCTCACTCCTACCCTGCACCGCGAAATGATCGGCGAGTTGCGGTGGCCGCTCCTTGATTCGGTCGAGACCGGCATCGACGTTCGCGCACTGGAACTCGACTCGGCGGAACTGTCGACCCTTGCGCTGTTGCGGAGACCCGACGTCATGGAACGGTTGGGCGCACAGGACGCGGGACAGGCGCTGGGCAAGTCCACTGCGGACCGCGTTGCGTCGAGCTCGGCGATCGCCGCCGTCGCGATCCCGGGTAGCACCCTGCGGGACTATGTGCGCGGCGGCCAAGCGACCGAATGCGTATGGATCTGCGCGCAGGCGCTCGGGCTCGCCGTCCAGCCGATTTCACCGGTATTTCTCTACGGTGTGGAAAGCGCGGAACTCGAACAACTCTCACCACGGTATGCGGCACCATTGGAGAGGCTGCGGAAGGAACTGTTCGACGTCGTCGGAGCGAAGGGAGGTGAAGCGCTCGCCCTGGTGTTACGGCTCAGCCATGCGCCGGGCCCCTCGGTTCGGAGCGAGCGCCTCGCCGATCGGGTTCGCAGGCGGATATCGTAAGGACAGGAGGGCCCGTGAACACCGAGAAGCAAACCGAGAAGCTCGAGACCCTGGTGACAACCGTGGCGTCCCGGCTCACGCCTGTCGATGCGGTCTCGTTCAAGCCCGTGGCCACCCGCGTGTTGCAGGATCTTGTGGAGCATTTCGAGGTCGACACCAGCTTCCTCCGGTTCACCGACCACGACATCGCCGCGACGGTCCTGATCGCGGAATACCCACTCCGGCCCTTGATCCCCGACCCCGACCCGCTCGGCGTCGTCTATTTCAAGGACGCCGACTCGACGTTCGCCCAGATCGAGCACCAGAAGGAAGTGGCCATCTTCCGGCCGGAGGTGTCCGGTCCGGATTACAACGAGCGGGTCCGCGAGGCGTCCGGAGTGCCACAGGTGTCGCTCGCGGCCGTTCCGCTGCTGTCCGGTGAGACGACGACGGGCACGCTCGGATTCATCAAGTTCGGCGACCGCGACTGGACGCCGCCGGAGCTCGACGTCCTCAAGGCCATCGCCGCGCTGCTCGCCCAGGTCCAGGCGCGCATCGTCGTCGAAGAGCAGTTGCGCTACTCGGCCGACCACGATTCCCTCACCGGACTCAGTAACCGGCGCGCGCTCTACCACCACCTGGACACTCGCCTCGCCGAGTCCGAACCCGGGCCGGTCGCCATCCTGTTCCTCGACCTGGACCGGCTGAAGCCTCTCAACGACTTCTTCGGTCACGGAGCCGGCGACGGGTTCATCTCCACGATCGCGGACCGGCTCAGATCGAGCAGCGAGGCCGACGACCTCGTCTCCAGGCTGGGCGGCGACGAATTCGTGCTCGTGCTTGGCGGATCGGTCGGTTTGCAGGAGGCGGAGGCGCGGGCGCAGCGCATCCGCGACGTAGTGACCGAGCGGGTGCGTCTCGGCCGCGAGGTCGTCAGTCGCAGTGTCAGCATCGGTGTCGCGGCGGGATATCCAGGTAAGGCCACCACAAGTTCACTTCTCAGCCAGGCGGACCAGGCCGTCATGGTCGCGAAGACCAAGGGCGGTAACGCGATCAGCGTCTTCACGGACGAGATGCAGGAGGAGAGCGAGAAACGCAACATGATCGAGCTCAGTCTGCGTTCGGCCATCGCGGACGAGTCGCTGTTCCTCGAGTACCAGCCCGAGGTCGACCTGCGGACCGGCCGCATCATCGGGGTGGAGGCTCTGGTGCGGTGGAATCACCCGCTGCTCGGGTTGCTGCAGCCGGCGTCGTTCATCGACGTCGCCGAGGCGACGAATGTGGCGGGGGAGCTCGGGCGCTGGGTGATCCGGAAGGCCTGTCGCCAGTGGGCCGACTGGCGGTCGCAGGTTCCCGAACTGGATCTGGATCTCCGCGTCAACGTCTCGCCGGGGCAGTTGGCCGGTCTGGATTTTCTCGACGTCGTCGCGAATGCGTTGACGGAATTCGACCTTCGGAAGGGCGCGCTGTGCCTGGAGATCACCGAGAACGCTGTGCTCAGTGACCTGACCTGGACGCGTGAGGCGCTCGAAGGGCTGCACGCGATGGATGTAGAGGTCGCGATCGACGACTTCGGCACCGGGTACAGCTCCCTCAGCCACCTCAAGGCGCTGCCGGTCGGGACGCTGAAGATCGACAAGGGCTTCGTGATGAACCTCGACAGCAATGCGGGGGACCGGGCGATCGTGAAGTCCATCATCGGCCTTGCCGAATCGTTCGGCCTGGAGCTGGTCGCGGAGGGCGTCGAGAACGTCGAGTCGGCCCGGCAACTTCTCGACATGGGTTGCCATCGGGCGCAGGGCTTCTTGTTCAGCCGCCCGGTCTCGGCGGAGAAGATCGGCAAGTTGCTAGTCGCGGGGGCGATCGAGGTCGGGCTGTAGGTGGCCCGTGCCGCATTAACTATACCGAAAGTTTGGTTTAATTCGTTTTAAGTAATGCAAGTCATTTGATTGCGGCTATAACAGACTCGGAGTATGTTTTGAGTAATCAGTTCCGGGGCTCGATCGGATCGACGCCGCGGCGGGTGGGTTCCGAGCATGGGTTTGGCCAATGTGCGAATGTGGAAGCGATGTCGAAGCGCTGAGTGTGTCCGAGAGGACCCAGCTCCTCATTAGATCCGAATGTGCACGTGTCCGAACGGGGGCGGGAGTACCGACGATCCCCGGCCGTGCCGTGCCCGAGCCTCCGCCTCGACGACCGGACTGGGAGCGTTCGTACTTTCGCGCTGCGTTCTGCAGCGATCTCCTCTGCGTCTTGGCTGCGGACCTCTTCGTCACCGTCGCCTATCGCCACCTCTCTCTCGGGTCTCTTGGGGCGTGGCAGGGGGGGCTCGCAGTTGCGGTCGCGGTTCTCGTTCTCTCGATGCTCTCCCTGGCTCTGGCGCATGCATGGGATCCACGCGTTCTCGGCAGCGGTGCCGAGGAAGTGCACAGGGTCGGACGAGCGTATGTCTGGGCCATCGCAGCGATGGCTGTCGCCGGGTACGCCCTCGGCACCTCGAACGGGCACTCGTGGGTGTTCGGCGCTCTTCCGCTCGCGGCCGCACTCTCGGTGCTCGGACGCTACGTGCTGAGGTTGGAACTGCGCAGACGCCGGCGATCGGGGGGCAATCTGCGCTCCGTCCTCGTGGCCGGCGACGTCGCGGAAGTACTCGAATTGATTAAACGAACGCCTGATATCTCACAGGCCGGGTGGCGCGTCGACGCTATCTGCCTGGCCGATGTGAGACCGGGTGAAGAGCTTCCGCTTGCAATCGAGGGCATTCCGGTGATCGGGACGGAGAAGGACATCGTCGGAATCGCGAGGCTGCATTCCTTCCAGGCGATTGCGGTTCTCCCCTCGAGCGGCTGGACCCCCACTCGAACCGAGCGGCTCAGCTGGGAACTCGAGGGCACCGGAACCGACCTTCTGATCGCGCCCGTGCTCATGGATGTGGTCGGTCCGCGCCTGCATATAGCGCCTGTCGCGGGAGTTCCGTTGATGCAGTTGAGCGCGCCGACGTATTCGGGCCCGGCATGGGTCATCAAGAATGTTCTCGATCGGATCTTCGCTCTCGTTCTCGTCATCGGCATCGCTCCGGTTCTTCTGATGATCGCCTGTGCAATTCGCGCCAGCAGTCGTGGTCCGGCGTTGTTCAAACAGACCCGCGTGGGGCGGGACGGCGCGCTGTTCACGATGTACAAGTTCCGCAGCATGGTGGTGGGTGCCGAAGGGCGAATCCGTGAGCTCGCGGCGTTCGACGAGGGCGCCGGCGTGATGTTCAAGATTCACGACGATCCCCGGGTCACACGTGTCGGCAAGTTCATTCGCCGCTACTCACTCGACGAGTTGCCGCAGTTGTTCAATGTCGTGACGGGCAGCATGTCCTTGGTGGGCCCACGTCCACCGCTGGAGTGCGAGGTGGCGCGATACGGCGACGACGGTGCGCGGCGTCGGCTGTTCGTCAAACCGGGACTCACGGGTCTGTGGCAGGTGAGTGGCCGGAGCAACCTCAGCTGGGAGGAGTCGGTGCGTGCCGACTTGCATTACGTCGAGAACTGGAGCCCCACGCTGGATTTGCTGATCCTGTGGAAGACGACTCGCGCAGTGCTTCGGCCGAGCGGCGCCTACTGAGGGTGCGTCGACTCCGAGTCGGCCATCGGGTCGCGGGGATGTGGAGGGCGGTCGTCCCTTCGGGGCTTGGAGTCGGCCGTTCCGACGAGACAACGTTACAGACTCGGGGTATGTTTATGCCCACACTGCAGTACCTCTTGTCTTGCATTGCAAGTGTGCGGTAACTTTTCGAAGGGATTGCTGGAGAGTCGCTGACGGCGGCTTTCGGCGCAGAACGTGGGACTGTCGAAGCCTGGAGCAGGGGGATCGATGTCTGGTGGTTCTGTCTTGTCGATCCCCGAGTCCCGTATCGGGTGCGACGTGATGACGGTCGGGCATGTGAGAAGCAGCGTCGAGCGGTTCGGTGACCGCTATCTGACGAGAATCTTCACGCCCCACGAATTGGAAACCTGCGAAGGACCTGCGCGGGCCCAACGGCTGGCCGCCCGGTTCGCGGCCAAGGAGGCCGTGGTCAAGGTGTTGCGACCCGGGGACGTCGCCTTGCGGTGGCAGTCCATCGAGATCCGGCGCGAGAGCTGGGGCGGATGCGGAGTGCGCCTGTC
>NZ_JBFUGT010000355.1:0-6179 GCF_056402775.1 Rhodococcus sp. P3_B8 | reverse complement strand
GTCTCCCTCCCCTGCCGACGTGAGGCGCGTTGGTCTTGCCAGCCTGATGGGCACGACGATCGAGTACTACGACTTCTTCGTGTACGGCACAGCAGCTGCGCTGRTGTTCGGTCAGGTCTTCTTTCCGACCTCGAATCCCCTGACCGGGACCCTCCTGTCGCTCGCGACATTCGGCGTGGCATTCGTGGCACGCCCGCTTGGTGGAATCATTTTCGGCCATCTCGGGGATCGTGTGGGGCGCAAGGCCGCTCTGGTGACAACCTTGTTGATGATGGGGGTCGCGACCGTCGCGATCGGGCTGGTTCCCTCCTATGGTGCTATCGGGATCGCGGCGCCGATCCTGCTCGTCGTCCTTCGGTTCGTGCAGGGCATCGCGCTGGGAGGTGAGTATGGCGGGGCGGTCTTGATGACAGTCGAGCACAGCCCGCCCGGCAAACGCGGCTTCTACAGCTCCTGGGTGCAGACCGGCGCCCAATTCGGACTGATTATTGCCAATGTCGTGTACCTGATCGTCGGATCGGCGATGGGCGACGAGGCCTTCCTGAGTTGGGGATGGCGTATCCCGTTCTGGGTCAGCAGCCTGCTGGTGATTCTTGGGCTGATGATCCGGCTGCGGCTGGAGGAAAGTCCCGAGTTCAAGGCTCTCAAAGAGTCCAACGACATCCTTCCTGCCCCTATCGTGGTCGTCTTTCGTCATCACATGAAAGAAGTTCTGTTGATCGCCGGCGCCGCCGTCGGCAATTCCGTGACGTTCTACGCGGCGACTGTGTTCGGTCTGTCTTACGGGGCCACAAAAGGCTTCAGTCGCAACGAGATGCTGGTGATCATCATCGTGGCGGCGGCGTGGGTCATCGCGGCGAGCATCTTCGTCGGCGCCCAGAGCGACCGCTTCGGCCGAAAGCCGATTTTTATCGTGGGCAACCTGGCGATCGCCGCGACGGTCTTCGGATGGATGAAGGCCATCGACACCGGCAATCAGGCTGTGGTGTTGATCGCGTATCTGGTACTGCTGACCGGTTATTCGATGACGTGGGGCACCATCGGTGTCTTCTTCGCCGAAGCGTTCCAGGGTGCAGTCCGGTACACAGGCCTGTCGCTCGGATTCACCATCGGCGTCATCGTCGGTGGCGCAGTGACGCCCCTGGTTCTCACCAAGCTCGTCGCCGACACGTCGTCGGCGATGCCAGTAGTGCTGTGGGTCGCCGGGTCGACGATCCTCTCAGCCCTGTGCGCCATTCCCATGAGGCAGATCGACGACGGCGTGGGAGGGGTCGGTACCACGCCCAGTCGAACCGGTCGAACGGCTCCACAGCTTTGACAGCAGCACCCATCTATTGCAAACTGCCATAGTACGTCCCAAGAGGTTTCGTCGGTCCCCGTAGGGCCATCGCTGTGGTCGCTGTAAGAGAACTGTCGCCAGGAGCCTTCATCGAAGGACATGCGACGGGGGCATCATCGAGGTCATCGAGCGATTCCGCGTCAACATCTCCAACGAGTATGAGAACGCATTTCCCGGGCGCAGTCCATGGAAGCGCTCAGCTCGACGGCCGACATTGCCGACTACCGTGCTGTCGTGGGGGGCCGCCCACACGTTCGGTCGGTACTTCACCGGTCAGGTCATCGCCGCGGGCAAGTTCCCACCGGCCAAGGTTCTGATCGCAGGACCCGGTGTCGCCGCGAGCAGCCTCGGTGCGATCGTGCGTACAACCGATCCCGAATAAGAGAGGACCGAGATGCGCACTACAGCAGACTCTTCCGTATCGTCCCGGCTTCCCATGACTTGGTTCTGGGACTGGCAGCTCCGAGCACGCTGCCGCGGTATGGACATCAATGTCTTCTTCCCCCTGGATGACGAGACGCGCGGTGACCGTCTTCGTCGAGAGCGCGTTGCCAAGCAGATATGTCTCGGCTGCCCCGTCCTACGCGAGTGCCGCAGCTACGCTGTGGCGTCGCTGGAAGGAAGCGGGATCTGGGGTGCCACTTCCGAAGTTGACCGCCGGTACCTGGCCCGCTCGTCGCCTCGGCGGACCGGCGATCCAAAAACCACCCACCCACGAGTGCCGCCACAGCATTTGGCGCCAAGAGGATTACGCAGGCTCACCGGGTGAACAGCCTCGCCGAGTAGCGTGAGTGCATATGTGGGCAGACGCGAGCCCGTCCTCGACCATAACGAAGGCTCAGACAGGTCGCACAACTTTGGACGATTGAACGTAACGCGCATCATTCACTTCGTTCGTCGCCGACGATCACCGTTCTGAATACGCGGTTGAATCTAGTTGCTAACGAATCGCGTGCTGGCCAATGCGCCATTCGCGAGACCTCCGCGTGGGAGCGCCCTCGGGAGAGGAGGCGAATACCACTGATTGATGGGTCGTTTCAGGGTCTGCTGATCGTTGTCGCCTCTTCGTCGCGATGGATTCATATTTGCCGGCGTGACGAGCATGGTTAATGACTTACAATTATCTAAGTGGGTCCACCATGCCAACGGTAGACGTGACGCACAGTATTCCCGTTGATCAGCCCCGCCCGGAGCTTTACAGCTCGGAACTCCACGGCTGGTGGGTAGTTCGTTGCTTTTGCAGAGGTGACTGCACCACTCAGTTCGATCGATAGGAGCGCAATGCCCGAAGGCAACCAGAGAAAGTACATGGAGCAACAAGGACTCGGTGCATGTTCCACGTCGCCGCCCCTCTCCAGCGCCGGTACACGTATGGCCGACATCCCAGTAGCTCTACGTAAGCATGGGAGGGATTGGCGTTATCGTCGACGCGCAGAACTGCAAAGGGCACTCTTGGGACTTCCCCACCCAAGCGCTGATCCACAGGATTTCATTGGATTCGCCCACTCCTGGCTGCCGTATGGCGGCGCGCCGGACGAGGACATCTTTGAGAAGTTCGGGATGACACGTACACGCTTTATCGAACGACTCTGGCACACAATACGGGAGTCTCATGCCGATCCACGTCTCTCTGCGAGGTTGGCCGCCGTTTACCGTCCACCTGGCACAGGTTGGAGAAAGCCAGTAACGACTGGCACAGGTTGAGAAGCCAGTAACGAACGACCCGAATGACTTTCTGAGCAACTGAATAGCACGACACGAAACGTATTACAACGTTGATGATTAAGAAATGCCGTGAGCCGGCGTTCTCCTCGATGCGGGAGGTGCAATTGGGTTCCGGGAGATGGGGACGATCCAGGTCTGCTGTGCGAGCAACCGGCCAGGGGCAGCCTGCCCGGGGTGACGTCCTTGCACCGAGTCGGTTGACGTGCTCGACGAGGGTTGCGTTCGCGGTCGGATTCTTCTCGGTGAGCCGTGGGACCCTGTTGCGCACATCCCGTCGGTAAACGTCGTTGTGGAGCGCACGGTGCCGGCGAGGAATCCATTGCCGAGCAGACTGAACGGGACCAGTCCGATTCCAGCCCGGCCAGGGTTGGCAGATCTCCCCGTGTCCACAGCAAGTACTCGCTGCAGGACGGCGATCCGCTGATGTCACGGAAGATTCCCCGGACAGCCCGAAGTGCCGCACCTTGCCCTCATGGATCAACTCCCCTACGGTCCCCACGACGTCCTCGACAGGCAGGCACATCTGAGTCGACGCGGTGCTGGTAGAACAGGTGCTTCGGTGACGCCTCGGGGATGCGACGTATCCGCTCTGGTCGGCTCGAGACGGAACCGTGTTGCCTTCGATGCGCCAACCACTTCGTGGCAATTACGACCTGGTCACGAACCGGTTCAACTACCTCATTGACGTTGGGCTGCGGGTCGACGCGACCACATCTAATCCTGCTGTAGGCCGATCGCCAGGGGATCACGTTGGCGAGCACGGTCTCTACGATTCCCCGGCGACAGGGCAGCATCACGGGCCCCGGTAGTCCCGCACCGTGCGCAGCCGACGGCCGACCGTGGTGATTCGCGGCACCGCACCACCCMGTAGCAGGTCGTCGCGACCCGAGGGAGTTCTCGTCGAGCGCCCTTCCTGTAGTGGTGGTTCACAGGGTGTCCATCGAAGGCAACCTGGAGAAGCTCCCGGCCACCGGACGCGCTGGGTGGTCGATGCACAGGGAGCCAGACCAAGCCGGACTGGCGATAGGTCGCCTGATGACAACATGCGCGAGCTCATGCCCCCTACGGGGACCGCTTTTGTACGGCCTGCATCCTGTCGGAGCAGGTCAGCGTACGGGAGCGTTTGTCGCACACCTGCCCCACTCGGGTTCTAGGAATTTCAGTCTCCGGATCGACTCGCGACGTTCCATTTGTCTCGCCCAGCGCATCCATCGACTACAATCTACAATACTGTCATATCTTTTACGTAGTCTGCGTGGGATGTAGGGGAGCCAGATGTTTACACCACAGCAAAAGGGATTCCCGCCGAGGTGATCGCGCACCCCTTGGAGGACGCCTGCATCTGCGAGACTGTAGGACAATTGCCGACCGCCGAACGGTCGCGCGTCCAACCACAACTGGAGACCCGATGGCATCTACCGCAAACAAATCCTTCAAGGCGACGCAGGTCACCCGGCCGCGAGATCAGGTGGAGGCACAGCTCCGGGAAGCGATCTTGGACGGTCGTTTCGCGCAGGGCGACAAGCTTCCGCCCGAGACCGAGCTCGCTCAGCTGTTCGGTGTGAGTCGACCCACCGTTCGCGAGGCCCTCGGCGCCCTCGTCAGCTCTGGGCTGATTCGCAAGATCCCTGGCGTCGCTGGCGGCAGTTTCGTCAACACCGTGACGCCCGACTCTCTGAGCCAGATGCTCAGCGAGTCAATGGACACTATTTTGCGAATTGGCGCGCTAGACGTCGACGAGATCACCGAAGTCCGTCGTGTTCTCGAGATCCCCGCCGCGCAGTGGGCGGCGCGCAACCGCAGCGATGAGGATATCGCCACGATGCAGTCAGTCATTGACCAGCAGAAGAAGATCACCATCGACGACCCGAACATTCCGGAATACGACCTGCGTTTCCACACCTCCATCGGTTTCGCCTCCGGCAATCGCCTGCTGGCCGCATTCATCGCCGCGGTGCACAACGCCACCCATCCAGCGCAGTTCCTCGAGGTCACCCGCGATGTTGCACAAAAGACAGTTCGGCAGCACATCGCCATTGCCAAGGCCATCGAGTCAGGCGACGCGGACAAAGCTGGGGAGGAGATGCGCAAGCATCTTGACTTCGTTCTTCGCTACTCACTACCTTGCTGATTCTCGAGAACTGCGTGAAAGTCTTCCGAAGTTAGTTGTTGTCCGACAAGTAAGTTGCAGTTTGCTCATCCGCCACCAAATGACCCGTCGCCCGGTGGTAAGGCAGCGAGGGGACCGCAGCCGCGGTCCCCTCGCTGCGACCGTTGACTGGCCACTATCCGGGTGCCAGTCAGCGACGTCGGCTACCGATCGGGCTCTCCGATTCGGTGCAACCGGCCTGGAAGCGCCGCTGATGACTCACTTGAACGATGACAGTGTGGACGTGGTCGATATCCCTGCGAAGCTGGCCGCGCGGGGGCGGCTGCTCTCCAGCAGTCACGGCCAAGAGAAGTCCGGTCGACGCTTCGAGTTCCGTTTAGCAGAACCGGACCTTCGACATGCATGTCCATGCCCGACGAGCCCTCGAAGCGGACACGTTTACCACCGACCATATTGTTGATCAGCACACTGAATTTCGGCTCCGGACTGCCATCAGCGCGAGCAGCAGCTCTCGGCCCTAGGGAGGCGAAGGATGACCCGATCAATTCCTCGGTTCAGGTTCGCCCAGAACAGACTGGCGCCGGCGCGGTCCAGCGGCCACCGGTCGGCATCGCTGCCGCGAACTCCGTGCAACGGGCCTCCACTCCACGCCGTCGCTCATCGGCGGGTCTATGGTCGGTAGTCGTTCCAGTCGATCTATACCCCCGGCTCGAGTTCCCGCCTCTGCCTCCCTCTCACCCGGCAGCCGTCTCGCGCGCCGCGGTAAGTCGGGTGTCCCGGGCCACGAGCATGCTTTGTACCTGGTTAGTCCCGTCATAGATCTCTGCGATCTTCGCATCGCGCAGCCGACGTTCCGCGCCGACCGAGACTCGGTCACCGTCGGGACCGAGCAGTTCGACACAGCTCGCCGCAACCCTGGTACCCAGGGTGGTGCAGTGCATCTTCAGCAGTGAGACCTCGGCGACCGGTTCGTCTGCACTCTGGTCGACCTGATCGGACACCGAC
>NZ_JBFUGT010000354.1:0-6189 GCF_056402775.1 Rhodococcus sp. P3_B8 | reverse complement strand
GGGGAAATGACTGGTTCGTCGAGAACGCGGGCCATTCTTCCCACGAGGTCCGCACGTGGATCGCGGCGTTCGCCGCACTGTCCGCGGCCGGCACCTACCAGGTGCGGTCGAGTTTCTACCGGGCGATCCCCGAGTGGATCGCCGGATTCGCCGTGGCCACGGCGGCACCAACTCGCGCATGAGCCCTATCCGTTTCCAGCAAATCAAATCGATTTTCGCGTAAGGAGTTTCACCTATGAGCATCGGCACCTCGGTATGGACGTCGTTTCCCGGACTCGACTTCACCGTGAAATACGTACAGGTCGGTCGGTGGCGTACCAGAGTCCTCGAATCCGGGCACGGGCCCCAGACTCTGATCCTGATGGCCGGAACCGGTGGCCATCTCGAGGCGTACTCACGCAACCTCGCCGCCTTTGCCGAACACTACCGCGTCGTCGCCTTCGACTACCCCGGCCACGGGTACACCACGCTGGCCGACAGCAATCTCGAAATGGTGGATTACATCGAGCATTTGGTTGCCCTGATGGATGCCTTGGGCATCGAGAAGGCGCACCTGAACGGCGAGTCCCTCGGTGGTTGGATCGCCGTGAAGTTCGCAGCAGCCCACCCCGATCGGGTCGGCAAACTGGTGTTGAACACTCCGGGTGGGACGATGTCCACCCCCGAGGTGATGGAACGTATCCGCAGCCTGTCCCAGGCAGCCGCAGACGATCCCACGCCGGAACGGGTACGAGCACGCCTCGAGTGGTTGATGGCCGACAACAGCCGGGTGACCGACGAATTGGTGGAGATCAGGCGCGGAATCTACTCGCGGCCGGGCTTCAGCGACTCGATGCGGCACATCCTGTGCTTGCAGGACCCGGAGATTCGACTGTGGAACCGAATTTCAGACGAAGAATTCGCCGMCGTGCCGCACGGGGCGCTCGTCGTCTGGACCAGTGACGACCCTTCCGGACCGGCGGGGGCGGGCATCGAGATGGCCTCGAAGATCGCCGACGGACGATTCGAACTGATCACCGACGCCGGGCACTGGCCGCAGTGGGAACAGTACGACCAGTTCAACAAGATGGTGCTCGCATTCCTGGCCGAATAGCCCTGCCCCGAAAAGTTTTTCAACACCCTGTTACGCACTACCCGCACGACCGCAGCGCTTGTCCCACAACAAGATGCTCACGACGAAGGAAACAATCATGGCAATTCGCACCGGCGCCGAGTACAAGGCACGACTTCAAAACACTCCTCGCGAGGTCTGGATCAACGGCGAACGCGTCACCGATGTCACCCAGCACCCCTCACTGCGCCTACCCATCGAGCAGATCGCAAATCTCTACGACATGCAGCACGACCCCGAGTACTCCGATGTCCTGGTCCGGCCAGGACCGAACGGCCCGGTCGGTACCGCATTCGTCCCCCCGCGCTCGTACCAGGATCTGGTCGACCGACGGAAGGCATTCACCCTCTGGTCCGAGGCGACACTCGGCCTGAYGGGCCGCTCCCCCGACTTCATGAACACCACGCTGATGGCCTTCGCCGACGAACCGGGCGTGTTCCATCGGCTGGGACAGCGTTTCGCCGACAATGTCCAACGCTACTTCGAGTACGTGCGCGACAACGACCTGTTCATGACTCACGCACTCATCACACCCCAGACGGATCGTTCGAAGAGTTCCGCTGAGCAGGAGGACGAGTTCCTCCACATGGGTGTGGTACGGGAAACGCCCGAAGGTCTGGTAGTGCGCGGGGCGCGCATGCTGGCCACCTTCGCTCCGATGGCCGACGAGATGGTGATCTACAACCTGCCGAGTCTTCGCGCCGGCGACGAGAAGCACGCGGCGGTCTTCGCGATTCCGATCGAGACCCCGGGCCTGCGTCTGATCACCCGCGAACCCCATGACGACGGAAGCCGAAACCGATTCGATCATCCGCTGTCCACCCGCTTCGACGAGGCGGACTCGCTGGTGGTGTTCGACGATGTCCTCGTTCCATGGGACCGAGTCTTCCTCTACGGCGATGTGTCGTTGGTCAATGCGATGTACATCGAAACCAGCCTCCGTCAGCACACCGGTCATCAGACCGGCGTGCGCGGGTTGGTCAAGATGCAGTTCGCGCTCGGCGTCGCGATGAAGCTCGCCCAGTCGGTGAAGATCGATTCCTTCCTGCATGTACAACAGAAGCTGGGAGAAGCCATCGCAGCGACCGAGATCTGCCGGGCGCTGATCAACACGGCCGAAACGGAGTTCGAGCTGTCCAACAGCGGGACCGCACGACCGAAGTTCGATGCACTGCAGACGTTGCGCATGCACCTGTCCGCCACCTACCCGAAGGTGATGGAGATCCTGCAGACCCTGGGAGCGGGCGGTCTGCTGATGATGCCGTCCGCGGCCGACTTCGCCTCCCCCATCGCCGACGACATCGACAAGTACTTCAAGGGCGCCGACGGGCTCGCCGCAGTGGACCGAGTCCGCCTCTACAAGCTTGCATGGGACCTGTGCGGCGACGGTTTCGGGCAGCGAGCACTGCAATACGAACGCTACTACGCCGGCGACCCCGTTCGACTGCTGGCAAACAACTACACCGTCTACGACAAGTCCAATTCGTTCCGGCTCGTCGAGCGGGCGCTCGAGCTGGCCGGGGACCCCGTGTCCGCCGTCGCAGAGCAGCAGGGTGCCCTGTTATGAGCACCGCGGAAATCGACAGTGCAATCAGTGGCGCGCAATTACGGGACGCCGTAGGACGATTCGCGTCCGGGGTGACAGTGGTGACAGCACTCGGCGAAGACGGCGCGCCGATCGGTTGCACCGTCAGCGCATTCTCCTCGGTGTCCCTCGATCCGCCCCTGGTGCTGGTGTGCATCGACAACGGCCGGTTCATGCACCGCGCCCTCACCACCGGCGTCGGCTTCGTGATCAACATCTTGGCCGCCGACCAGGCCGATCTGGCGATGTCGTTCGCGCGGCCCGCCGCCGACAAGTTCACCGGCGTCCCCTTCCATCGCGGACGGGGAGGCGTCCCGCTGCTGGACGGGGCGCTCGCACACCTGCAATGCGATCGGTACGCGGTCCTCGACGGCGGCGACCACGCGATCGTGCTCGGACGAGTCATGACCGTGGGAACCGCCGCCGGGGAGCCGCTTCTCTACAGTCAGGGAGCCTTCCTCGATATCAATCGAGACGAATGGGACCGTGCCGTGGAGCGCGCTCCTCACGAATGGCTTCTGTCCGCACCTTGGTGACGGACGTCGTGCACGGACTGGGACCTACGCAATGAGGCCCCGTCCGTSCACGACCCAGCGCTGCGTCCCGCATGGGGACGATGCGCCCACTTGTCCAATGACAACTCCTGGCACCGCAACTGATCGACCAAGCAAAGTCCGTCGTAGAACAACAGCGGGTTAGTGCGACCCACCGGAAGACCGTTTGTGTCTGGGCGAGCGCGGCAGCGGGCTTCTTCAGCGGCTCCGACAACCACTCACTCAGGACGCTGAGACCGGCGATCATGGCGTGAAGGATGAGAATCGGCATGTGTACTCCGGTTTGTCAGAGGGTTCGCTCTACGCCTCGGCGCCGCATCTGCTGGTTTTGCCGGCACGGCCCTGGACGAGTACGTGGTCGCGGTCTTCCTCGGACATCCCGCCCCAGATGCCGAAGGGTTCTCCGGCGGTGAGCGCGTAGTCGCGGCACGCCTGCATTCAACCGCCAGTTCGCCCCCTGTGTAGGTAGTTCCTGGTGATTTACGGTTCGAAAGGCCCGCATCGTTGCACTCCAGCAGAGAGGGTCGGTACCCCGCCCCGTTACTGCTGGGGTGCGGGGTACCGACCGCGAGATCAGGGGACGCTGATGAAGTTGGTGAAGCCGCCGTGGCGGGCGGGCAGATCAGCGAGTGCTTCGTTGATCTTCTCGAGCGGGAAGCTGTGGTGCTCGAACACCGAGAGATCGAGGACACCGGCACCAGCGAGATCGGCCATGTCCTGGGCCTCTGCGGTGGAGAACCAGAGACTGCCGAGGACGCTGACCTGCGAGCACATCATGGAGAACATGTCCAGCGCGGGTCGTTCCATCATGCCGCCGACGTCGACCGCGACGCCGCCCCGGCGGAGCGCGGTGACGGCGTCGAGGAACGATTCTGCCGGTGCGCCGGGGCCGAGCGAGTCGATCACGACGTCGACGCCCTCGCCGTCATTGTGCTCGCGCACCCAGCTGCGCAATTCGCCCTCGCCGGCGGGGAGGACATGGATGCGGTCAGGGGCGATGGATCGGACGTCTTCTAGCAGGTCGGCGTTGCGGCCGGTTCCGAAGATGCGGCTCGCGCCGAGTGCGAGGGCGCTCAGGCAGGTGCCCAGTCCCAGGGTGCCGGAGATGCCGTCGATCAGGACGGTCGAGCCGGGGCCGACTCCGGCCTTGCGCAGCGCAGAGTAACCGGTGCCGAGGTAGCCGAATCGGGCGCCTTCCTCGTAGCTGACGGAGTCGGGCAGCTTGACCAGATTGCGTTGCGGCGCAGTCAGGTATTCGCCGAGTCCGCCGTAGGGGTAGGCGTCGAAGATTTGCTGGCCGTCGGCACCGAAGGAGAAGTAGCCCATGAAGGTGTATTTGTCGCAGTTCTGGTCTTCGCCCTGCCGGCAGGCGCGGCAGCCGCCGCAGGAGATTCCCGGGTTGACGTAGACGCGGTCGCCGACGGCGATGTCGGTGACGTGGCTGCCGACGGCGGCGACGACGCCGGCGGAGTCGAGTCCGAAGATCGCGGGCAGCTTCGGAAGCGGCAGGTAGGGGAACCATTCGCTGTAGGTGGCAAGCACGTTGCTCAGGTTCGGAACCACGTTGCAGGCCTTGACCTGTACCAGCACATCGGTGGGCCGCGGCTCGGGGATCGGGAGTTCCTCGATCTTCATCGGCTGGTTGATCTCGTGGAGGCGGGCGACGCGCATGGTCTTCATGTACGAAAACTCCTGAAGGTGAGGGTTGTTCGGGGTGGAAGAAAGTGATTATGGGTACGGCGAACCCTGGTGCGGCGGTATGGAAGCGGCCGCACCAGTGCCCGGGAGGGTGTTGTCAGGCGGGGGTACCGGTGACTGCCTCGGGCAGGGCGGTGCGGACCTCGTCGACGGTGGTGATCTCGGCGAGCAGGCCGAGGGAGTTGATGCTCGCCTCGTGTGCTTCGGGGGTGRCCGCCGAGCAGGCGTCTTCGACGATGACCGTTCGGTAGCCGAGATCGCTTGCCACACGGGCTGTTCCCTCGACAGAGGCGTTGGTGGCCACACCGGCGAAGAGCAGGGTGGTGATGCCCCTGCCCCGGAGGGTGGCGTCGAGGTCGGTGCCGGCGAAGCCGCCGACTCGCTGATGGGTGAGCACGATGTCACCGTCACCCGGGGCGAGGGGTTCGACGATCTCGGCGAGTTCGCTTCCGTCCTTGAGGCATCCGGCCTGAGCGACGATTCCCAGTAGCGGCGAATTCACCTCGAGGTCGGAGAAGTCCGGCTTCCATGCGACCCGGGTGTAGACCACGGGGGCGCCGGCTTCGCGGGCTGCGGCGATGAGCGCGGCGATCTGGTCGATGACGCGGCGTTCGCTCACCTGCTGGTGGAAGAAGTCGGCGAAGGCGCCGGCGGGGCCGACGATGTCACCCTGGCAGTGGACTGCCACAACGGCGGTGGTGCGGGGGTCGAGTTCCATCAATAGCTCCTGATTCGGGATGCGGGTTTACGCGTGGGCGAGGATCGAGTGTCCGATGTTGTCGATGTCACGGGCCGCCGTGAAGGGGTTGGACAAGAACACCTGGAGGATGTCCACACCGGCTTGGCGCATCAGGGCAGCCTTGTCCCGCAGTTGGCCGGGGGATCCGTAGAGGCACCAGTAGTCGACGAGTTCCTTGGTGATAATCGGGCGGTGCCGAGGGTCGAGTCCGCGCAGGTACTTCGCCCAGACGTCGAGGTAGTGCGGCTGGTCTGGGGCCTTCGGGTCACCGAGGTATTGCTGGGCAGCGGTGAGGGAGGCGTCGACGATGGAGTCGCCGAGTTCGTCGCGGTGCTGGTCCATCAGGCCGGCGTTGGTGATGCACGAGCTGATGGGGCCGGAGCCGAAGCCGTTGGTCACACCGTCTTCCCAGGTCTCACCGTTCTCGAGTTGGTAGAACCAGGACAGGGAGACGAGTTTGACCGAACCGGGAGCTCGGCCGGCGTCGGCGACCGCTTTGTCG
>NZ_JBFUGT010000353.1:0-6256 GCF_056402775.1 Rhodococcus sp. P3_B8 | reverse complement strand
TGCTCGGAGTTCAATTCCCGGCTGGGTCCGTTGTCCGGCTGATACGTCACTACAGTCCTCCTGTGCGCGAGCGGTGATCTGAGTTTCATCAGTCGGTCTCGGTTTCGGCGTCGGCGGAGTCCTCCGCCAACTCGGGTGCGTTCTCGCGCGTCGCCATGCCGCCGTCCTTGCCGTGATCGGCGGGACCGGGACGGCCACCCTTGGGCTCGTCCGTCTCTCCGTGAGTGTCCTTGGTCATGTTCATGCTCTCCTTCAGTGGCTGTGCCGACGGCGTTGTCGCACGGCGACGTAGGCGACGACGAATGCGCTCACGAGTCCGGCGGCCGCGACACCACGGGGTTGCTGCCGGACCCGGTCGAGTTCGTGGCGCGCGCCGGCTTTCACGCGGGCGGGCACGTCCACTTTGCGGTGCAGCGCATCCACCGTGGATGCGAGAGCGGCCCGTTGTTCGGCGACCGAAGGTTCCGGTTGAGGCTGTGGGTCGGTCATCGAAGACCTTCCTTGACGGTGTCGACGTCGGTGCGAACGCTGTTCGCCGTCCGCTCGGGTACGGGCGGCAGCGCGTTCTTGGCGCGGCGGGCTCCGACCGCCGCCACGACACTGCCCACCACGATCAGCACGGCGGCCACGATCAATGCGGCCAGCCACGGGTCGAGTGCCGTCGCCAGTCCCAGTATTGCGGTGGCGACGAGGGCCCCGAATCCGTACAGCAGGACCAGCACGCCCGCTCCGGAGACTCCTGCTCCGATCCCGAAGCGCGTTCCCTTGTCTTTCACTTCGGTGAGGGCATGGGTCATCTCGGTCCGTACGAGTCCCGTGACCTGATCGGTGAGTCGTTCGACGAGTTGGACCGTCGACAGCTCGTCGAGATCGTGTGCAGCGTCGGGTGGCTGGACCCGCGGGGCATCGCCGCGATGGATTTCGGTCATGTCCGTGCTCCTTTCTCGTCTCCGCTCCGCCTACCCGGAAGCCTTACCGGCAAAACACAATGCCTCGCCGGCCGGCTCACCGATGCCTCGACTGCAGGATTGTGCCGAAGCCCCAGAGTCCACAGAACATCGCGAGGGCCGCTGCGGCGGCGACGGCTCCGGCGACGGGTGAGATCACGAAGCTGAAGATCAACGCGACCACGCCGATCAGCGCCAGCCCGAGGGTGGCGATGCCGCAGATCGCGAGGCGATGCGACGCAGAGACGAGATCGGGGAGAGCGTGCCGGCGGAAGAGTAGGCGGTGCAGGCCGGCAGGGGCCACCAGGAGCATGGTGGACGTCACCGACAGAGCGACCGTTGCCAGATAGATGGCAACCTCGCTGTCCGAGAGGTCCTCGAAACGTTCCTGGAACGGCAATGTCAACAGGAACCCGGTGAGGAGTTGCACACCGGTCTGCACGACGCGAAGTTCCTGGAGAAGGCCGCTCCAGTTCCGGTCGAGTCGTTGAGTCTCGGTCTCGTGCCTGGCGCGGAARTTCCAGTTCGCATCGTCCCGATCCGGTCCTCGACTGTCCATCCCCCACGAGTACCCCATTGACGGCCTCGAGGGCACGATTTCGTGTGGAATACGTGACGAAAACCGGGCCTGCCCATCGTGAGATGGACAGGCCCGGTTCCGGAGTACGGGGACTAGCGTCGCCCGGCCGCGCTTCGCCCGGTGACGAGCTTGACCAGGAACAGGAGTATCACCGCGCCGAGGAGGCAGGTGAAGAAGCTGAACCAGAGACCGCCGCCTTCGACGTCGGTGCCGAAGAGGCTCAGGATGAAGCCGCCCAGGAGGCCGCCGACGATTCCGACGACGATGTTGAGGATGATGCCCATCTGAGCGTCGGTCTTCATGATCTTGCTGCCGATCCACCCGGCGAGGCCGCCGATGATGATCCAGCCCAGAATTCCCAGTCCTAGCACGTATCAGTCCTTTCGGGGGAGAGTGGTGACCGGCGATTGCCGATTCCACTCGGAGAAGAGACGCTCGGTGCGGGCCGGTCGTGAACCGGCCCGCACCGTCTCACTGTTCGGCGCGCTGGCGTGCTTCCTGCGCTTCGGCCTTGCCTCGGGCCTTCTCGGCTTCGGCTTCCTTTGCGGCCGCCTCGCGCTGGGCCGCCGCCTTGTCCTGCTGCGCCTTGCCCTCGCGGGTGAGGTCGTCCTGACCGGACACCGCACCCGCGGCTTCCTTCGCTTTTCCCTTGACGTCTTCGACGACGCCCTTGACGGCCTCTGCGGGACCGCTGTTGTTCTCAGCCATGTTCGTCACCTTTCGGTTGTGGGCGGAAGAATTGTGGGTACTCACCGCGCTTGCGCGGCTGCCTGCTTCTCGGAGTGCGCGCCGTCGTTGGACAGGCTGCCGCCGGAATTCTCGAGGTGGGCGCGTACGAACCACTGGAACTTCTCGAGTTCACCGGTCTGCCCGATGAGCAGATCCTCGGTGATCGGGTCGAGGTCGCCGGTCTCGGAGATCGCCTTGCGGTTGTCTTCGACGACACCGCTGTAGACGAGGTCGAGTGCACCGAGGTGCGCCTGCGCTGTGTCCCGCTTCACCGAGTAGTCGTCCCATGTGCGGTCGCGGGCGATTGCGGCAGGGGTTCCGTCGGGCGATTTCCCCAGCGCGGCGATGCGTTCGGCGACGGCGTCCGCGTAGCCCCGTACCAGCTCGACCTGCGGGTCGATCATCTCGTGCACGCCGATGAAATTCGGACCCACGACATTCCAGTGAATGTGCTTGAGCGTCAGATGCAGATCGTTGTATGCGCTGAGCCGCTTCTGAAGTATGTCGGCGACTCGCGCGCCCTGATCGTCGGAAAGACCTGGCACGGTGAACTTCGACATTCTCGGTCCTCTCTTTCGCTACTACCTGCCGGCGGAACTTCGAGGCATTGGGTGCCCCCTGGGTTGTCGGGGGGCGAGGCGCCGGATGACTCACCGCGTACCCGTGGAGAGGAGTCTCGAATCGCCGGGACCCCGCCTCGCCGCAACCTGCGATCGTGCCGAACAACGTTCCTGACTCGATCGCTGAAGTTCCGACAACACGACCGTACTACAAAATCTATGTCGAGCAAATCAGATCTTCTGCGGTGTCGATAGCGGATGCGCTGTGGTCGGCAGATCTCGATTGTGCAAACGCTCCGCCCGAATCGCCCCGTACCCACAAGAGAGGCACTATTTTCGGTCTGATTCGACCAAAGGGTCGACCGTGCGCACGCCGAGGAGGAGCAATGCTCAACGTGACTCTGCTTGTGGTTCTGCTCGTTGCGAGTCTGGGGGGCGGCGCTGCGCTCCACGGCCTGGCCGATCGAAGGGCGGCACGATGAGTGCCGGGCACACGCTGCCTGCGCGGCAGTCGACGGCATTGCGCACGGGCACGGTGCGATGGTTCAACGCCGAACAGGGTTTCGGTTTCCTCGCCCCGGCCGACGGATCCGACGACATCTTCGTGCACGTCTCCGAAATCGCCGGCGACGGCCACCGCATTCTCGAGGAAGGGCAGCGCGTCAGCTTCGCCGTCTGCCGCACCGAGACCGGCGACCAGGCGCGCGACGTCCGGATCGCCTGAGCCCACCGAATCGAGTTCGTCGAACCCGCAAGTCGGGACGCATTCGGCACGCGCTCGCACTTTCGTTCGCCGGCGGGTTGAGGGTCGCGGCAGCTGGGTACGCTGCCGAGGAGTCGCAGAAACCGACGACACAGACGTGGAGTGCAGATGGCCGAGGTCGACGAGGTTAGACGAATGAAAACGAGATCCGGTGTGCCCGTGGAGCTTCGTGTGGCGGCGGAGTTCGAACAGTTGCCTGTGGTGCGCGCCGTCGCGGAGACTCTCGCCGTTCTGGGAGACTTCACGCTCGACGACGTGGCCGATATCAAACTTGCCGTGGACGAGGTGTGTTCGGAGCTGATCGCGGCTACGCCGGGAAGTGCCGAACTGACGTGTTCGTTCGCCGTCACCGAGACTGGGTTGCACGTGACGATCAGTGCACCCCTCACCCGCGGTGGAGTGCCCAACCGGGAAAGCTTCGGCTGGCACGTGCTCGAGACGTTGATGAATGCGGTTTCGGTATCGGAGGGACCCGTCGGCAACGGGTCCGTAGAACGGACCGTGGCGGTGGAACTGGTCAAATACCGGGGCACCATCTAGTGTCACCGGTTTCGGAACGCAGCGAGCGGCACCGTCCCGGCAGAGACGACTACAAGGACGTGGCGCCCACGGTGGCGCGCCTGCGAGCCCTGGACGCGTCGTCCGGGGAGGCGTCCGCGCTGCGCGACGAAGTCATCACACGCTGCCTTCCGCTCGCCGATCACATCGCCCGAAGATTCGGCGGGCGCGGCGAGGCGCACGAGGATCTGCTGCAGGTCGCCCGGCTCGGGCTGGTCAAGGCCGTCGACCGCTTCGATCCGGACCGTGGCTTCGACTTCGTGTCCTACGCAGTGCCCACGATCATGGGCGAGGTTCGCCGGTATTTCCGCGACACCGGCTGGTCGATGCGGGTGCCCCGGCGCATGCAGGAACTCCACGCGTTGATCACCAAGGCCGTCGACGAGCTGTCGCAGGAACTGGGACGGTCACCTTCGGCCAGTGAGATCGCCGCCGAACTCGAACTCGACGTCCGCGAAGTATCCGAGGGCCTGCTCGCAAAAAATGCCTACCAAACACTGTCGATGGATGCGGCCATGGGTGATGATCCCGACGACCTTCCCCTCGCCGAGACGCTCGGCGAGGAGGATCCGGAGCTCGCGAACGTGGAAAGTCACGCCGCCGTGCGGCCGGCGCTGCAGAAACTTCCGCCGCTCGAACGCCGCGTGCTGATGTTGCGGTTCTTCGGATCGATGACCCAGACGGAAATTGCCCAGCGCGTGGGCGTCTCACAGATGCAGGTCTCGAGGATTCTGGCGCGCACCCTCTCCGGACTGCGGGAGCAACTGGGCGGCGGCTGAACACCCCGGGTCAGCCACCCAAACCCGCGACCGTCGATTCGAGCGACGCGGCGTGGAACTCCAGATCGCTCTGCGAGCAGTCGCGGTCTTGCGGGAGTTGCTCGCGCAGTTCGGCCCGGGTCACGATGACCAGGGACTGATGCTCGTCGCCCAGCTCACCCGAATCGACGATGGTGGGGGCGCCGCTCTGCAGGATCAGGGCGGGATCCGGCAGTGGCGAATCGAGAAGTGTCTGCAGGTGCGTCGCGGTCACGTGGGTGTTCATAGTGCCCGGCATACCCGGAGGCGCCGCGTTCGAACCGTGTCGGTTGGTGCTGCCGCGACTCGGGCGCACGGCACCTGGCGATCGCGCTCGGCGCCGGCA
The DNA here is from genome assembly GCF_056402775.1 of Rhodococcus sp. P3_B8. NCBI lineage: Bacteria > Bacillati > Actinomycetota > Actinomycetes > Mycobacteriales > Nocardiaceae > Rhodococcus > Rhodococcus sp. P3_B8. The sequence goes on along the minus strand of NZ_JBFUGT010000353.1, from coordinate 976 downwards.
CCGGGGTGGCCGTGAACGCACTGATCTCGACGACGCCCTGGACGCCGTGGCCTGGACGGGGAAGAGCGCGCGCCACCTCGCTGGCGCTGGCACCGCAACCCCCGTTCGGTCCTCTCGACCCGGAGATCCGGGAGAGCGCGGCCGCGTTCGTGGACGCACTGGCAGACGTGATCCGAGCCGAATTCGCCTTCGCCGACAGCCGCGACGCTCATGTCGCCGCCTGTCGGGCCGCGGAGGAACGGCTCCGCAACTTCGAGGATGCGGTGTCCTCCCACCGCGGTCTCACCCGGGGTTCGTCGATGAGCGCCGGAAGCATCCTCCGGCCGTCGGCGGCGGCGCTGAGTTTGCTGACCGGGGAATCTCCCCCCTCACCGTCCGGGACGGGATCGGTGGACGAAGGCGGTCCCCGGGTCGAGTAAAGTCTTCTCGACGGTAGAGACAACTGCTGCGTTCGTTCAGTGGGTGTCCTGTCGGTTACACCCGAAATTTGAGGTGTATCCGAGAATGACCGAGACTGCGGGTGAGCGCCCTGAGTCGTCGATGTCCCCTGATCTCGACAGCGCGACGATCGCTGCCCAGTTGGGCTCCTTGGCAACCGCGTTGGACGAGTTCAATCGCAATTCCGGTTCGCAGGTGGAGATGAGCCTGTTGCTTCAGCGGGTCTGCGATCAGGTGGTGGACGCGATCGCCGACGCCGACATGGCCGGGATATCGCTGCTGCGCGACGGACGGGTGGTGACCGTCGCGTACACGGACGAGGCGGTCCGTGAGATCGACATTCAGAACTTCCAGGCCATCGACGGCGACTACTTCGGTGTCGCCGGAACGCGGAAGGTCGTCAAGGCCCGGCTGGGGGAGGCCGCGGCCCGATGGCCGTCGGTCGCGGACAATCTCGACCAGGCCGGCATGCGCAGCTTCCTGTCCGCGCCGCTCGCCGTCGACGAGGCCCTCGCCGGCACACTCAACATCTACGGGT
>NZ_JBFUGT010000352.1:0-6260 GCF_056402775.1 Rhodococcus sp. P3_B8 | reverse complement strand
GGATAACGCCGGGGCGTGAACACCCTGGTCCCGTGTTCGTTCTCGACGACGGTCGTCATGGAGGAGCCCACGATGAGCAGGCACCGCATGTCGATCTCGGCTGGGTCGAGGTCCGCGAGCCGCACGACCCGCACCGACTCCTGCGCGCCGGCCACGTCGCGGCCGATGATCACCGGGGTGTCGGGGGAGCGGTGCTCGAGAACCAGGTCGCGCATCGCGGCGACCTGCCAGGTGCGCGACTTCGACGCCGGGTTGTAGACGGCGAAGGCCATGTCGGCGCTCGCAACCGCGGAGATGCGCTGCGCCACCACGTCCCACGGCTTGAGCCGGTCCGACAGCGACAGGACGGCGTAGTCGTGCCCGAGGGGCGCGCCGACCCGGCTCGCGACGGCGTTCGCGGCGGTCATGCCGGGTAGGACGCGCACGGGGACGCCGCGCCACTGCTCCTCGGCCGCGACTTCCAGCACCGCGGCGGCCATCGCGAACACACCCGGGTCGCCGGACGACACGACGGCGACGCGGGCGCCGTTCTTCGCCAGGTCGAGTGCCATCGCGGCGCGTTCGGCCTCGACGCGGTTGTCGCTGGAGTGGCGGCGCTGGCCGGGACGTTCGGGGACCCGGTCGATATAGGGGCCGTAGCCGACGAGGTCGGTGGCGAGCGACAGTTCGTGCTGCACTTCCGGTGTCGTCCATGCCTGATCACCGGGACCGAGCCCGACGACGACGAGTTCGCCCTGCGGTGCCGCGTCGTCGCGGCGGGCGTTCGACGGGCTGGGCACGATGGCGATCGAGAAGTAGGGGACGTCGCTGTCCGAGACGTCGTCGGCGGCGTCGATCTTCTGCCTGGTCGTGCTGGCCCGTTCGACGTACCACGTCTCGTCGATGCGGCCGGAGTCCTTCAACGCCTGCCGGACGGCCGGGTAGGTGCGTCCGAGCTTCAGGATTGCGGCGGCGTCGGTCTCCCGCAGGCGCCGCGTCAGCTCGCCGGGCGGCAGCGTTCCGGGCAGGACGGTCAGGATTTCCTCGCCCTCGACCAGCGGCATCGCCAGTGCGGCGGATGCGGCGCTGATCGACGTGACCCCGGGAATGACTTCCGCCTCGAAGCGCTGCGCCAACCTCTTGTGCATGTGCATGTAGGAGCTGTAGAACAGCGGGTCGCCCGCCGCGAGGAGCGCGACCGAACGGCCGGCGTCGAGGTGGGAGGCGAGTCGCTGCGACGCCTCCTCGTAGAACTCGTCCATCGCCCCCTGGTAGCCGCCGGGATGGTCGACGGTCTCGGTGGTGACGGGGTAGACGAGGTGCTCCTCGATCTGTCCCTCACGCAGGTACGGCACCGCGACCGCGCGGGAGATGCTCTTGCCGTGCCGGGCGCTGTGGAACGCCACCACATCGGCCTCGGCGATGACCCGCGCGGCCTTGACCGTCACCAGTTCCGGGTCACCCGGTCCGATGCCGACGCCCCACAGTTTGCCGGTCACGCGCTCTTCGGAGCTCATTCGACCTCGCTCGCAATCGCATTCAGTGCCGCAGCCGTGATGGCACTGCCACCCCGGCGGCCGCGGACCACCAGATAGTCGAGTCCGCCCGGGTGCTCGATCAACGCTTCCTTCGACTCCGCGGCACCGATGAAACCGACCGGACCGCCCACGATCGCGGCGGGCCGGGGTGCACCGGATTCGATCATGTCCAGCAGGTAGAACAAGGCGGTCGGGGCGTTGCCGATCGCGACGACGGCACCCTCGAGTTTGCTGCCCCACAATTCCAGCGCGGCCGCAGAGCGGGTGTTCCCGATCTGCTCCGCCAGCACCGGGACCCGGGGGTCGCGCAGGGTGCAGAGCACCTCGTTGTCTGCGGGGAGACGCTTCCGGGTGACGCCTGCCGCCACCATCTGCGCGTCGCACAGGATCGGGGCGCCGCCCGCCAGCGCCGCGCGGGCGGCCTTCACGACGCCGGGGGTGAACGCGACGTCGTCCACGAGGTCGACCTGACCGCTCGCGTGGATCATGCGGACCACGGCCTGTGAGACGTCCTCGGGAAAGGCACTGAGATCCGCCTCGGCGCGGATCGTGGCGAAGGACTGGCGGTAGATCTCCGCGCCGTCTCGGATGTACTCGATCATTCGCTCACGATAGAGGCACCGCGGTCACGGCTCCTCCACCCGGTAACCCGTCTCCGTGGCGACGACGTCGGCGACCTCCCCCTTGGGTCGCCCGCAGCACCGCTCGCAGCCCGACCAGTGCTGCCTGCCCTCCACCGGGAGTTCACCGCGCGCGACGGCATCCCGCGCGTCGGACCGCACGTCGGCGAGCGCCTTCTCGCATCCGGGCTGCCCGGTGCAGGCACTGACGTTCAGCCAGGGGGAGTTCTCGTCGAAGATCAGGCCCATCGGGGCGAGGACCCGGACGACCTGCTCGGCGGACCACTCGTCGAGATCGCACAGCAGCACCGATTTCCACGGCGTGACGACCACCGGCTTCTCGACGGCGGCGAGGAACTCCGCCAGCCGGGCGTCGAGGATCCCGAACGCGAGACCGCCGCCGAGGGTCACGTTGCCGTCCGGTTGGTCCAGCCATCCGATCGGTGCCCGATGCTCGTCGAACCCGCTCACCGGGTCGGCGGTCGGTGCGAGCGTCAATGCCGACAGGGTCCGTTCGACCCCGTCGGCGATCTCGGACAGCCGCCAGTGCTGATCACGCAATTCCAGGAAGACGCGGGCGGCGTCGAGGAGCACCGCCACCGATTCCGTCGTCGTGATCCGGGCGCCGCTGTCGCGACCGGCGAGAACCAGGGCGACCTCCGTCTCGCTGACCGCATGGACGCCGAAATCGCCGCCGAGCGCCGACACGTCGCCGCGCCCATCGTCGAGAGTGAACAGGGTGCGGCCGGGGAGGTCCGCCAACGCGGAGTCCGCGCACAACGTCCGGTCGAGTTCGTCGACCAGATCCCGCAGATCCGCGAGACCACCGATCCGGCCGGTCAGCGGCGAGACGAGGATGTTGCGGACCCGCTCGTGCGTCTCCGACGGCAGGAGACCTGCGTCGGCGAGGCGCCGGGCGAACTCCCGCGGGTCGCGGACCGCCCGCAGTTGCGCGTTGCCGCGGGAGGTCAGTTCGATCTCGCCGTTCCCGAGGTCGCGGGCCGATTCCGCGAGGGTCTGCAGCTGGGTGGAGGTCAGCACACCTCCGGGAAGGCGCACGCGCGCGAGCGCGCCGTCCGCGGCCTGGTGGACCTGCAGCGCGCCGGGGCATGCATCGGGGCGGGAACGGGAGTCGACCATGGTCCCAGGTTACGTCCGGCCCCGGGTAGCATCTCCAGCACTTGCGACAGCAGGAGAGGAAGCCGGTGAAAATCCGGCGCGGTCGCGCCACTGTGAGCTCGCCGAAACCGGTGGGCGAGCCAGACCCTCACCTGCCGTCCTCCGACCTACGGTTCCGCACAGAACCACTGCCACGGGGCGCGACACCCCCCAGGAAGGCTCCACACGTGATCCTGCTGCTCTCCACCTCCGACACCGACCTGCTCAGCGCACGCGCCAGCGGGGCGGACTACCGCTGGGCCAACCCGGCACGGCTGCTGGTCGAGGAGGATCTGCCGGGACTGCTCGACGGCGCCGACCTGGTCGTGGTGCGCATCCTCGGCGGCCGCCGGGCGTGGGAAGAGGGCCTCGACGCGGTCCTGGCCAGCGGACTGCCCGTGGTGGTCCTCGGCGGCGAGCACGCCCCGGACGCCGAGCTGATGGAGTGCTCGACGGTCACCGCCGGTGTGTCGGCGGAGGCGCACAACTATCTCGCCGAGGGCGGCGCCGACAACCTCGCCCAACTGCACCACTTCCTGTCGGACACCGTGCTGCTGACCGGTCACGGTTTCGAGGCGCCTATCCACCTGCCGAGCTGGGGCGTCGCGCCGTTCGCTCCCGCTGCGAACCCGGACAGCCCCACGATCGCCGTTCTCTACTACCGCGCCCAGCACCTGGCCGGGAACACCCGCTACATCGAGGCGCTGTGCGACGCCGTCGACGCGGCGGGCGGCACCCCGCTGCCGATCTTCTGCGCGTCGCTGCGCACCGCCGAACCGGAGTTGCTGAACACTTTGCGCCGGGCGGACGCGATGGTGGTCACCGTGCTCGCCGCCGGCGGCACCAAGCCGGCCGGGGTCTCGGCAGGTGGCGACGACGAGGCGTGGGACGTCGCCGCGCTGGCCGCGCTGGACGTGCCGATCCTGCAGGGTCTGTGCCTGACCAGCAGCCGTGAGTCGTGGGAGTCCAACGACGACGGATTGTCGCCGCTCGACGTCGCCACCCAGGTCGCGGTCCCCGAGTTCGACGGTCGGCTGATCACGGTGCCGTTCTCGTTCAAGGAGATCGACGCCGACGGTCTCTCCACCTACGTTCCGGACGCCGAGCGCGCCTCCCGGGTGGCGGGCATCGCCGTCCGGCACGCCCGACTCCGGCACATCCCCGCATCCGACCGCCGGATCGCTCTGATGCTGTCGGCGTACCCGACGAAGCACGCCCGCATCGGCAACGCCGTCGGTCTCGACACCCCGGCCAGTGCGATCCGGTTGCTCACCGAGATGCGGACCGCCGGATACGACCTCGGCCCGGCGGACGGGCCGGATTCCGTGCCGGGTCTCGCCGCCCAGGACGGCGACGCGCTGATCCATGCCCTCATCGCCGCCGGCGGACAGGACCCGGACTGGCTGACCGCGGAGCAGCTCGAGGGCAACCCGATCCGGATCTCCGCCGCCCGCTACCGCGAGTGGTTCTCGGCGCTGCCCGCGGAACTGCGCGAGGGCGTCGAGGAGCACTGGGGACCGGCGCCGGGCGAACTGTACGTCGACCGCTCGCAGGATCCTGCCGGTGAAATCGTGATCGCCGCAATGCAGTTCGGGAATCTCGTGCTGATGGTGCAGCCGCCGCGCGGGTTCGGGGAGAAGCCGGTCGCGATCTACCACGATCCGGACCTGCCACCGAGCCACCACTACCTCGCCGCCTACCGGTGGATCGCCGCGGACGCCGCCGCCGGCGGTTTCGGCGCCGACGCAGTCGTCCACCTCGGCAAGCACGGAAACCTCGAATGGCTGCCCGGCAAGACGCTCGGCATGTCCGCGTCGTGCGGCACCGACGCCGCGCTGGGCGACCTGCCGCTGATCTACCCGTTCCTGGTCAACGATCCGGGCGAGGGCACGCAGGCCAAGCGCCGCGCCCATGCGACGCTCGTCGATCACCTGATCCCGCCGATGGCCCGCGCCGAGAGCTACGGCGACATCTCACGACTCGAGCAGCTCCTCGACGAGCACTCGAACATCTCCGCGCTCGACCCGTCCAAGCTGCCTGCCATTCGCCAGCAGATCTGGACGCTGATGCGTGCCGCCAAGATGGATCACGACCTCGGACTCGAGGAGCGGCCCGACGAGGACGTGTTCGACGACATGCTGCTGCACGTCGACGGCTGGCTGTGCGAGATCAAGGACGTCCAGATCCGTGACGGCCTCCACATCCTCGGTGCGGCCCCCCGCGACGACGCCGAGGTCGAACTGGTGCTCGCGATGCTGCGCGCCCGGCAGATGTGGGGCGGCGAGCAGAACGTGCCCGGACTCCGGGAGGCGCTCGGCCTCAGCGAGGACGGCGACGAATCCCGCACCCGCGTAGACGACATCGAGCAGCAGGCGCACGCACTGGTGCAGGGGATGCACGACGCCGATTGGGAACCTGAGGCCGCCGACACCCTCACCGACGATGTCACCGTCGCGAAGATCCTGCGTTTCGCCGCCACCGAGGTGGTGCCCCGGCTTCGCGAGACCGACAACGAGATCGGCCAGGTGCTGCACGCGCTCGACGGCGGATTCATCGCCGCCGGGCCGAGCGGTTCGCCGCTGCGCGGGCTGATCAACGTGCTCCCGACGGGCCGCAACTTCTACTCCGTCGACCCGAAGGCCGTGCCGTCCCGGCTCGCCTGGGAAACCGGCCAGGCGATGGCCGAATCGTTGCTGGACCGGTACAAGTCCGATCACGGTGAGTGGCCGCGTTCGGTGGGCCTGTCCGTGTGGGGCACGTCCGCGATGCGCACCTCCGGCGACGATATCGCGGAGGTCTTCGCGCTCCTCGGTGTGCGGCCGGTGTGGGACGAGGCGAGCCGCCGCGTGGTGAACCTCGAGGTGATCGACCTCGAGGAGCTCGGCCGGCCGCGCATCGACGTCACGGTCCGGATCAGTGGCTTCTTCCGGGACGCGTTCCCGCACGTCCTGGCGCTGCTCGACGA
>NZ_JBFUGT010000351.1:0-6295 GCF_056402775.1 Rhodococcus sp. P3_B8 | reverse complement strand
CTGCTGAACTTCGCGGTCCGGTTCGTCGACTCCCTCGACGAGGACTCCCTGTTCTACGGTCTCGCCGACCCGAACCTGTACCGGACGCTGGTGCCGTTCCTGACGCCGCTGGCGATCCTGATCGTGCTGCTCGCCACCCGGCGGTTCTTCGACGTCTCCGCCCCGGCCGGCACCTACCGGCGGCTGGCCGTCGTCCTGGTGTCCGTCCTGGGCGGGCTCGCCGTCCTCTACGTCCTGGGCGGGCTGTGGGCGCGGAACGGTTTCGACCCCCGGCCCGGCATGGCGACGCTGCTCGCCGACTTCCCGGAGCGGCTCATCCCGCCCGTGTACCTGCAGTGGCTCGACCCCCGGCTGCTGCCGGTGAGCATTCCCGCGACCCTGCTGTACGAGTGGACCGGGGTGGTGTTCTGGGTGGCGGCGTGCGCGCTCGTCGCCGCGACGTTCCTCAGTCCCGCCATCGGATCGGACTCGGAGTCCGCCGAACGGGCCCGCGCCCTGCTGAAGTCGGGGAGCGGAAGCCCGCTGTCCTGGATGACGACGTGGCGCGGCAACAACTACTGGTTCTCCGCCGACGGCACCGGCTACGTCGCGTACCGTGTCTTCGCCGGTGTCGCGCTCACCACCGGCGACCCGGTCGGCCCGCCGGACCGGTTGCGGGACAACGTCGAACACTTCGCCGAATTCGCCGCCGCCAACGGGTGGATCCCGTGCTTCTACTCGGTGACCGGGGAGGTCCGCGCCGTCACGGACGCCCTCGGCTGGAGCGGCATCCAGGTCGCCGAGGAGACGGTGCTGGATCTGGGGCAGATCGCGTTCACCGGAAAGCGATTCCAGGACGTCCGGACCGCCCTGAACAAGGCGAAGAAGTCGGGGATCACCGCGGAATGGGTCAGCTTCCCCAGCGCCCCCCGGTCGATCACCGACCAGATCACGGCGATCTCCGAGGAATGGGTGGCCGACAAGGGGATGCCCGAGATGGGGTTCACGCTCGGCGGACTCGACGAGGTCGACGACCCGGAGGTGCGCTGCCTGGTCGCCGTCGACGAGGACCGCACCGTCCACGGCGTCACGTCCTGGTTGCCGGTGTACCAGGACGCGCGGGTGGTCGGCTGGACCCTCGACTTCATGCGGCGGCGCTCGGAAGGGTTCCGGCCGGCGATGGAGTTCCTCATCGCGTCCGCGGCGCTGAAACTGGAGGAGGAGGGGGCGCAGTTCCTGAGCCTGTCCGGCGCCCCGCTCGCCAAGGTCGAACAACCGGACGGCGACGCCGACGAGCAGGAACGGTCGGAGTCGTCGAGCCTGTCGGCGGTGATGGACAGCGTTCTCGATCTGCTCGGCCGGACCCTGGAACCGGTGTACGGGTTCCGTTCGCTGCTGGCGTTCAAGTCGAAGTTCCAGCCCCGGTACGTGGCCATGCACATGACGTTCGCCGACCCGGCCGCCCTGCCGAGCATCGGCAACGCCGTCGGCAGGGCGTACCTGCCGACGGTGTCGCTGGGACAGAGTTACCGGCTGGTGCGGACGATGATCGGCGGCCGACGCTGACGGCCGCTACTTCGGCTCCGGTCCGCCGACCGCGCCGTACACGTGGCGGGTGCCGATCGGCACCACCAGCGGGCGATCGGACACCGGGTCGGCGATGACCGCGGCCTCGAGACCGAACACCTCGAGCAGGAGTTCGGCGGAGATGATGTCCTTCGGCGCGCCGGCCGCGACGATGGTGCCGTCCCGCATGACGATCAGCTGATCGCTGTAGCGGATCGCGAGGTTCAGGTCGTGGAGCACCATCACCACAGTGCGGCCCAGCTCCTCATGCATCCGGTCCACCAGGTCGAGCACCTCGATCGAGTGCGCCAGGTCCAGGTAGGTGGTGGGCTCGTCGAGCAGGAGGATGTCGGTTCCCTGCGCGAGGGCCATCGAGATCCAGGCCCGCTGACGCTGACCACCCGACAGTTGGTCGACGGGGCGGTCCGCGAGATCGGACACCCCGGTCAACGCGAGCGCCTCGGCGACCTCGCCCTCGTCGTCGGACGACCACTGCCGCAGCCACGACTGGTGCGGGTGCCTGCCGCGGGCCACCAGGTCGGCCACCGTGAGCCCCTCGGGGGCCAGCGGCGCCTGGGGAAGCATGCCCAGTGTGCGGGCGACGTCCTTGGTGCGCATCGAGCCGATGGCCTTGCCGTCGAGCAGCACCGAACCGTTGCGCGGCTTCAGCAGCCGCCCCAGCGCGCGCAGCAGGGTGGACTTGCCGCAGCCGTTCGGCCCGATCACGGTGGTGATCACCCCGGTCCTCACCTCGAGGTCGAGGTTGTCGACGATGACCCGGTCGCCGTACCCGAGGCTCAGGTTCTCGGCGATCAGTCGAGAGTCAGTCTGCACGGTCATGCCGAGACCTTCCGATTGTTGCGCACCAGCAGATACAGCAGGAATGGACCGCCGAGTGCGGAGGTGACGATACCCACCGGCAGCTCGACGGGCAGGATCGTGCGGGCGACGACGTCGCTGCCCACCACGAGCACGGCGCCGGTCAGGGCGGACGCGATGAGCGGCGGGCCGGCGGACCGCACCAGCCGCAGCGCCACCTGCGGTGCGGCGAGCGCGACGAAGCCGACCGGACCCGCTGCCGCGGTCGCGATGCCGGCTAGGGCGACGGACATGAGCAGGAGCCGGGCCTGCGACCACTGCAGCCGCACACCCAGCGACACCGCGTTGTCGTCGCCGAGGCGGAGGGCGCCCATCGTGAACGACGAGATCACCGCGTAGCCGCCGACGAGGACGACGGCGATGGTGACGGGCCACACCTGACTCCAGGCGGCGCCGTTGAGGGACCCGTTGAGCCACACCTGGGCCCGCGACGCGTCGTTGATGTCCGCGGAGATCAGCAGCCAGCCGGTGACGGCGATCAGCATGGCGTTGATGCCGATGCCGATCAGGATCAGCCGGTAACCCTCCACCCCGCCGCGCCACGCGAGCATATAGATGACCAGCGCGGTGAGCAGTCCGCCGAACAGGGCGGCCAGCGGGATGCCCAGGGTGGCGAGGAGGCCGACGAAGCTGCCGCCGCCGCCGAGGACGATCAGCGCGACCGCGGCGGCGCTGGCACCGGACGTGATGCCGAGAATGTCCGGGCTGGCGAGGGCGTTGCGGGCGATGGACTGGGTGATGGCGCCGGCCAGGCCGAGGGCCATGCCGATGAACACCCCGGTCAGCGACCGCGGCAGCCGGAGGTCCATGACGATGAAGTTTTGGGCCTTCGTGCCGCCGCCGAACAGCACCCGGGTGACCTCGGGGATCGACAGCGGGTAGTCGCCGCGACCGATGTTGAGGCACAGCACCAGGAACAGCGCCACCAGCAGGGCCACGTTCACGGCGATGCCGAGGGGGCGCAGGACCAGGGAGATCGGTCCGAGCCGGAACGCGGGGCGGGCCGGGACGCGGGACGCCGGGGCGGCCCCGAGGTCGGGGCGCACTTCGTCGCGAGTGCTCACAGGCTTGCCAACTTTCTGCGCCGAACCAACGCGATGAAGAACGGTGCACCGAACACGGCCAGCACGATCCCCACCTGCAGCTCACCCGGCCGGACCACGACGCGTCCGATGACGTCGGCGGTCACGAGCATGACGCCGCCGAGGAGCCCGGCGTAGGGGACCAGCCACCGGTAGTCGGGGCCGGTGATCGCCCGCGCGACGTGGGGGACGACGAGACCGATGAATGCGATCGGACCGCACGCCGCGGTGGCCGCACCGGTGAGGAGGGTGATCGCGACGATGCCGAGTGCGCGGCTGGCCGCGATGTTCGTGCCCAGCGACCGTGCCACGTCCTCGCCGAGGCTGAGGACGTTCAGGCCCGGTGTGCTGACGAGGGCGAGGATCAGTCCGATGACGAGGAACGGCAGCACCTGCCACAGCACGTCGAAGCCGCGGCCGGCCACCGACCCGACCACCCAGAAGCGGTAGGAGTCGAGGCTGGACTGGTCGACGATGATGATTGCGTTGGTCATCGCCTGCAGGAAGAACGCGACGGCGGCGCCGGCCAGGGCCAGGCTCAGCGGGCTCGCCGCCCCGTTCCCGATCGATGACAGCCCGAACACGATCACGCTCGCCGCGAACGACCCGGCGAACGCGAACCACAGGTATTCGCTGGGCGCGCTGAACCCGAACAGGTACATCGACAGCACCACGAGGAATGCGGCGCCCGCGTTGAGACCGAGGAGGCCCGCGTCGGCGAGCGGGTTGCGGGTGTGCCCCTGGATGAGGGCGCCCGCGACACCGAGCGCCATTCCGACGACGAGTCCCAGTGCGGTGCGCGGGCCGCGGAGGGTGCGCACGATGATGTCGGTCTGCGAACCGTCCGCGTCGAACAGTGCATGGAAGATCTCCGCGAACGACAGCGGCCGCGCCCCGACGGCGACGCTGGCGAGGAGCACCAACCCGAGCAGGACCACGAGGACGCCCAGCCCGACGAGCCGACGTCGCCGGATCGCCGCGACCGACACGTCCTTCTCGCGGACGGTGAAGCCCTCGTCGGACGCGGTGCTCTCCCGCACGACCTCGGTTCCGGAACGCCGGAACACCCGCTGCAGCGACCGTTTCGGGCCGATCGCGTCCTGGGTGTGGGTGTCGCGGGTGACCAGGCCGACCCAGCCCTTGCCCGAACTCTGGCCGGTGTTGCCTTCGCGGAAACCGCGGTTCCACAGGGCCAGTCCGAGGGCGATCGCGACGGCGGCGCCGCCGAACACGACCCGGTCCGCCTGCCCGCCTCCGTTGTCGTCGCGGAGGGACTCGACGATGTACCAGCCGAGGACGAGGGGGATGGCCACTATCCCGATGTCGAGCAGTCCCGCGAGTGCCCGGAGGTACAGCGGGGCGGGACCGCGCGGGACGTCGCGCTTCCCGTAGGGCTCGTCGGTCGGCAGGTGCGGGATGTCGCTGCCGAACTGTCTCGTCGTCGTCACTGGCGGGGGAAGCTCCTGACGTGTGTGCCTGTGCACCGGATCTGCACCGAATTCAACTACTTAGGTTACGGAACCCTATCTCTGATGCCACATCCGGCGGGACGTCCCGGGCGTTGCGGTCGACGGGGGTGCCTCACATCACATGATGTCAAGTCTTGATATTTGGTTAGGCTCACCTATGTTTGGTGGTGTTCCATCCCGACCGATTGGAGTGCACGGTGACCTCGACCCTGTCCGCCCCCGCGACCGCACTGGACATGTCCTGCACACGACTTCGCGCGCTGAACGCCGAATATCCGCGCATGTACGCGGTCGCGACGATGGCAGACGAGGGCAAACGCCGGTGGTGGTCGCTGGCGGACGACATCGACGGCGACCGGGTGCCCCGGATGTGGGCCCGTTCGCTCGAGGACGTTCCCGACCCGGACGTCGCCGCGATGCAGGTGGCCACCGCGCTCATACACGCCGTGGTCGGGCGCGTCACCGCGCTCGTCGTCCTGGAGGGCCGCGCGTGGGACCCGGGGCTCGAGAACCTGTGGATCCACATGGACAGTGACGAGGGCATCGACTGGGCGGGTGTCGCCGACGACACCATGCGCGTGCTGCCGGACGACCCGTACGCCGGCGCACCCCGGACGGTCACCGTGCCCTGCGAGCGGGCGCTGCTGCTCTGGACGGTGCACCGCAGTCTCACGTCGCTGCACGCGGTGTTCGACGCCATCGCCCGGCTGACGCCGATCGACGCGTCCCGCTTCTGGGGACTCGTGGGGGAGGCCGTGCTCGGAGCCGCGACGTACGTGCCGATCCTCGCCGGTGGCGGCGAAGCGGCGGCGCAGCGCCGCGGGCAGGGGATCCTGGACGCCTTCGTGGCCGCCGGGGTGCCGGTCCGCTCGAAGAGCCGGATCACGCGCCCGCGCTGCGGCCGGCTCGGGCAAGCCAGGAAGCGCTTGCTTAATTAGGGCAGCCTTGCCTATACTCGTTCCAGGCGCCGAGCAGAAATGCCGGCGCCGAGAACCGAACTACCGGACCGCGCCGGAGTCCTGAGGGCTGCAGTGACTCCCAGGTCCATCCCACGGCGGGCCTCACACTGACACAGTGTGAGGCCCGCCGATCCGTTTGGCCCCACCTGCTTTTCCCGCCTCCCTTCCCGTCGTGTAGGCAGGAGATCGGGTGCGCCGCGAGAGCGCACAGCGATCCGATGGAGAGTGTGATGGTGGATTCCGGGGAACAGCAGGCATCGAAYGGTGACGGGCGGATCGACACTGCCGCGTTGGCCGATCAACTGGGCAAGGGCTTCGACGCCCTCATCGGGCTCGAATACACCGAACTCTCACCCGACCG